>DATGYA010000224.1:0-2638 GCA_035298405.1 Kamptonema sp.
ATCTGAGTAGAAGTAAAGCTTTTAAGTTCAATAAAAACCGAAATGCAATCATGTTTAAATCCGCCTTTTTCGCCCTTCAGTGCTTCCAGCCCCATTTTCCGCAAAAATGTAGATTTTCCCGCTCCAGGTTGCCCTAAAACCATCAAATATTGCTTATCGTTGGCAATTTTTACCCCTTCCGCTTTCTGGCAATCTTCCTGCTGAAAACTTCGCTTATTAGCTTCGCGATAAGTTTCTTCTAAATTTTGGATTGATGCAAAACTGCGGATTTCTCGATCGTCCAAAAACTGCACAGTAGTATAAACTGATTCTAGTGGCACTGCCTCCCGCATTCCTAATGCTTTGAGAATGCCGTGACGCTTCCAGTAACGTTTGCCGTATTCCCCTGATGCAGTGTAAATTAGCTCTTTAGTTTCATCATCCAACTTTTTGCCAATTAAGCCGAGAAACTTGCCACCACCTCCCCAGAGTGACTGAAAAATGGGGACGGCGATACCGCTAACACAAGCTATACCAAATGCTTCAATTCCTGTCATGGGAGTATTGGGGAATGCTTACGGGCTTGTCAATTATAGCTCATCTTTTGCACAATTTTCAATAATCTGTAGGGGCAGGTTCGCCAGTAACTTTTGCTAATTGGTAACAGACTAAAAAACCTGCCCCCACCCAACGATTGAAACTGCGGTTCTCAAATATAATTAACCTAAAACTGCGATCTGTTTCACCGACAATGATAAAATTAATCTATAATGTGTTAAGAAGACAAGGATGAAAAACGGTGATGAGAGTAAATGTTCTAAAAGATGCGAATATTTCGGAGAGTTTCTTTCTCCCGATCCTAAAACTCCATTTAAAACTTGCGCCTATAAATGCAGAGGCTATGGTGCTATAGCCACATTTCAATGGCCTAAAGATCAACCATGCCCTCCATCTTTTGATGGAAATTTCCCCGGTCCGTGATTTGATATTAAAGGAGAACTAAAATGTCTGATTTAGAAAAAGCTTTAGATACTTTTTATGCCGAAGATTATACCCAAGCACTTAGCTTATTAAAACCTCTAGCAGATTGTGGAAATGCTGAAGCACAGTGTATCCTCGCCAACATGTATCATTTAGGATTAGGTGTAGAAAGGAACATTTTAGAAGCAATCAAATGGTATATCAAAGCTACTGAGCAAGGTCATGCTATTGCTGCTAACAATTTAGCAGGAATTTATCTCTCCGGTGATAAAGATGTACCTGCTAATAGAGAAAAAGCCGATAAATATTTTGAAATAGCCAGAAAACAAGGACTTTTACATACCCCGATAGAAAGTGAATATTTAAGAGTAGCTAGCCTTAATTTGTAAACAAGATACCAAATTAGTTTATCATGAATAAACAGGAATATATTCAACTACAAAATGTGTTGTAAATCCAGTACAAACCCTGGCAATATATCTTCACCAGAGAGATGAGTTGGCGATGATATAATTTCCACTTCTTGATTAGGGCGATAAATTTCTACTCGCCGATTTTGCCGATCTATCAACCAGCCCAATCTAGCACCATTCTCTATATACTCTCTCATTTTACTCCGTAACTTTTCCAAAGAATCACTAGGAGAAGGCAACTCGACTACAAAATCAGGACATAGAGGAGCAAATTTTCCTTGTTGTTCTGAAGTTAAAGCATTCCACCGTTCAATCCTAACCCAAGAAGCATCGGGAGAACGTTCTGCACCATTAGGAAGTTTGAAGCCACCAGAAGAGTCAAAAGCTTTGCCTAAATTATTCTGGCGACTCCAACCTTGGAGTTGATAAGATAGGTCAATATTGCGGTTGCTAGTATCACTCCCCGTTGGTGGCATAATAATTAATTCTCCTGTGGCTGTCCGTTCAAATTGTAACTCGCGGTTGTTTTGACAGAGTTGGAAAAATTGCTCATCTGTCAATTCAATGTTTAATTCTAGAGGAGTTGTTAAGGTTATAGTTTCTGCGTTCATAATTAGATATCTATACTATCTATAGTTTATCTTAAACATTGCCGATCGCGCTTTAGTCGAAATCAGGAAATCCCGCAAATCTCAAAAGTTTTCCCACCCGATTTTTCTCTGGCATAAACATCTCTTAAATCCTGCAATATTTCTTGAGAAAACTCCGATTTAATTTTACCAACTAACCTCCCCCACTCCTGCAAATCCTCGATTGAAGAAGCATTTTTAAACTGGTAAATATAAAATTTAACCCAAAATTCCGGCGCAATTTTACCTTTCCACCGTTTGCGCCACCGCCAAAAATCTTTGGTATCAGGTAATGTCACCCCCACTAGCGGCGGAAAATCGGCATAGCTAACAAATCGACTAATTCCCTTAGCATGAACATAGACAACGTGGCGGTAACAATCAATCCGATAAATCTCATCAAGTGAGATGTTGAATAGGAGAGCAACCGTTTCCTCAGTGACAAATCTCGCCAATGGATGCAAAACTGGCGATTTGTGAAGAATTTTTGAACACGCCAGAGGGCTTGATTTTGACAAAGATGCTGCTATCATGGTAGGTGCATTAGACAGATACTATCTGTCCTTATTAGGTTTTACAGGCGATCGCCCTTTAGTTTTCTACGCCGGAGAGCGATCGCTTTTTCAGATAAAATTA
>DATGYA010000225.1:0-2524 GCA_035298405.1 Kamptonema sp.
AAGTACACCCGCAAGTAATTATTGATGATTTACACCGTGAGAGTCAAAAGCGATATGATGCTAGTCAAGATGGTATTCAATTAGATTTATTTGCTGATTTTAATGGATTGCCCAAAGATGCCACAGCAACAGAGTTTTATCAGCATGATGCTAACTGGACTAATCGCATGATTTTGGGTGATAGTTTGCAGGTAATGGCTAGTTTGGCAGAGCGTGAGGGGTTAAGGGCTAAAGTCCAATGTATTTATATCGATCCGCCATACGGGATTAAGTTTAATTCTAATTTTCAATGGTCTACTACTAGCCGGGAGGTAAAAGATGGTAGTAAGAATCATATTACTCGCGAACCTGAACAGGTTAAGGCTTTTCGTGATACTTGGCGGAATGGGATTCATTCTTATTTGACTTATTTACGCGATCGCTTGACTGTGGGGAGAGATTTGTTAACGGATAGTGGTTCTATTTTTGTACAGATTGGGGATGAGAATGTGCATCGAGTTAGAGCTTTGATGGACGAAGTGTTTGGTGAGGATAACTTTGTTGTTTCTATAATAGTTAAGAAGAAAAGTGCAACAACCCCAACTGATCCAGTCAATGACTACCTAATGTGGTACTCAAGAAATCGTAAAAAATTAAAACTACGAACTCTGTATAAAGAACGTAGATATCCTGAAGATGATAACAAGTACAACACTCTCATATCACCTGAAGGTGAACATATAAGAGTTAAAAATCTCACAGAACCAGAGATTAATATTTTATTGGCTCAAGATTGGAAGTGGGCACGAGTAAATTTTCCTCTTGTAAGTCAAGATCGTTCTGAGCGTAGCAAGGACTTTCTTTTTGACAGTAAATATTTTGAGTGCGGTATCAATCGTCACTGGACATACGATCCAGACACAGATATGCCCAGACTTGCCAAATCGGATCGTATTTTTGATGGAGGAGGTAAGTCTCTAGGAGGAGTTATTTATTGGAAAGATTGGGCTTATGCTTCCTTGTCAAATATCTGGACTGAGTTTCATGGAGAAAAATTTCCAATTTATGTAGTCCAAACCAATCCAAGAATTGTTGAGCGTTGTATTTTAATGTCCACAGACCCAGGTGATCTAGTCATAGATCCTACCTGTGGATCGGGTACCACAGCCTATGTTGCTGAACAATGGGGGAGACGCTGGATTACCATTGACACCTCTCGCGTAGCCCTAGCCCTAGCAAGAACAAGAATCATGGGCGCACGTTATCCCTATTACCTACTAGCAGACAGTCCCACAGGACAACAAAAAGAAGCAGCAATTACCCGTTCCATGCCATCCGACAGCCCGACACATGGAAACATCCGCTTAGGCTTTGTGTACGATCGCGTTCCACATATTACGCTTAAATCCATAGCCAATAATACAGAAATAGACACAATTTGGGAAACCTATCAAACCAAACTTGAACCATTAAGAGAAGCACTCAACAAAGAGTTAAAGAAAACTTGGGAAGAATGGGAAATACCCCGTGAAGTTGACACAAAATGGTCAGACAAAGCCAAACAACTGCATAGTGATTGGTGGAAACAACGTATTGCCCGACAAAAAGAAATTGACGCTTCTATCGCTGCTAAAGCCGAGCAGGAATCTCTCTATGATAAACCCTACGAAGATAAAAACATCGTGCGGGTAGCGGGCCCGTTTACAGTTGAAAGTCTTTCACCTCATAGGGTATTAGTAGTAGATGAAAACGATGATTTAATAGACCCTACTGCCAAACCAGAACGCGATCGCGATGAGATCGATTTTGTTAACGTCATTTTGGAAAACCTGAAAACATCAGGAGTACAACAAGCGCATAAAGAAGGCAAAATTAACTTTACCTCATTAGTAGGTTTTCCTGGTGAGCTAATCTGTGCAGAAGGTCGTTATATAGAAGGCGAAAACAACCAAGAGAAAAGAGCAGGTATTTTTATAGGCCCTGAATTTGGCACAGTATCACGTCCAGACTTAGTAGCTGCTACAAGAGAAGCTGGTGATTTAGGTTTTGACGTGCTGATTAGTTGCGCTTTTAACTACGATGCCCACTCTGCTGAATTTAACAAACTAGGACGTATCCCAGTTTTAAAGGCTAGAATGAACGCCGATTTACACATGGCAAACGACCTCAAAAACACAGGAACAGGAAATCTATTTGTTATCTTTGGGGAACCAGATATTGATATTAATGATCTAGGTGAGGGTCAATTACAAGTTAAAATTCATGGTGTAGATGTATTTCATCCCCAATCTGGAGAAGTTAGGTCTAGTAATGCTGATGAGATAGCCTGTTGGTTCATTGATACCGACTATAATGAGGAAAGCTTTTTTGTCCGTCATGCTTACTTCTTAGGTGCAAATGACCCCTACAAATCACTCAAGACAACGCTCAAGGCTGAGATTGATGAGGAAGCATGGTCAAGTTTACATAGTGATACTTCCAGACCATTTACTAAGCCTAAATCCGGTCGAATTGCAGTTAAAGTAATTAATCATCTTGGCGATGA
>DATGYA010000226.1:0-7909 GCA_035298405.1 Kamptonema sp.
GGTTTTTCGCAATATAGGCAGATAGGCATAATTCCCCAGTAGCTTCAATGATAGAATAATAAAGTTTACCATTTAAGCTACTGGAGAAAAGCGGAGAGAACAGGATTTGAACCTGCGTCGGTGTTACCCGATTCTGTTTAGCAAACAGATGCCATCAGCCTCTCGGCCACCTCTCCTTTTGGACGCGGGAGAAGGAATCGAACCTTCGTAAAACAGGCGTATGAAACCTGTGAGTAACCACTACTCTATCCCGCTATGGGTCGAGCTGGAATTGAACCAGCAATCGTATTAAACCACTGTTTTACAGACAGCTTCCTACACCTATAGGAGGGCCGACCCGAAATAAAAATTTCAGATATAAGTTAAATAGAATGTTGGTGGGTTGTCGAGGAATTGAACCTCGATCCATCCGCTTAAAAGGCGGCTGCAAAAACCATTCTGCCAACAACCCCCAAGGAAGTGCTGACGGGAGTTGAACCCGCAATGACCTGATCGAAAGTCAGGTGGCTTAACCATTTGCCTACAGCACCATAATTGGCGAAGGGACTGAGATTTGAACTCAGATCGACGGTTTTGGAGACCGTAATGTTACCAGTTACACTATCCCTACTTTTGGTCGCAGCGATCGGATTTGAACCGATATTAACCAAGGTATGAACTTGGGACTTTACCATTAAGCTACGCTGCTATTTTGCCAGAGGTTAGAGTGGGATTTGAACCCACGAATATTGGTTTTGCAGACCAATGCCTTCAACCACTCGGCCACCTAACCTGAAATGTTAACGGTTAACGGTTAACTGTTAATTGTTAACCGTTAACTGTTGGCAAATCTGATATGATTTGTTTACGGGAGTAACGAGACTTGAACTCGCAACCTTTCGCTCGACAGGCGACTGCTCTAACCATTTGAGCTATACCCCCATAAAATAGATTAATATTCTGTTTTCAAGGTTCGGTTGGTTTTTGGGTTGGAGCTTTGAGGCTCTTTTCCTTACGCCCTACATTAATACTACAAAAATACTACAAATCTGTCAAGGGTTTGTAGAAACTTTTTTTGTTTGTTGCTGTGGGGCAGTTCTGACCTTGAATTACAGCTATGGAACGAGGAGGCGGTGTAACTGTTGTAGTACAACCCAAGGGGGCGATCGCTACATGGGGAGTCAACACCGCCAATGTCCAAAACTTAATGACATGATTTATTAACTTATGCAGTTTTCAAGGTTCAGGTATCGCTTGGGGTAAAGCTTTAAGGCTCTTTCCCTTCCGCCATACATTTATACTACATAACGTACTACAGAATGTCAAGTGGTGTGGCAAAATTTTTTTTTCAGCTTTGGGGAGGGGACAAGCTGGTTATGTGGTGCTCAAGGCTGTAAGCTGTAGTACATCACGATTTCTTTGAATTATCGACTCGATCGGTGTGTGCGATCGTCGCACTTTACAAAAAAAAGCCCTCGGCTAGGGATTGCCCGCCGGGGGTGACTTGGGTAGTTATCCATCGGATTGTTTATATAGAACCCATTTGACATCTTGCAAGCGATCGCGTCCTTCTGTCGATCGCTACAGCAGGTGATAGTCTCACAGCAGGCGATCGCTTACAGTAGGCAATTAGTCCTAAAAGCTCTTTTTGAAGTGGTTCAGTTTAAACCCAAGCCTGGAAAGGTTTTTAAATTAGTTGTCCTTTCATCTTGACAACGATTACCAACTTTCTCCATCAGGTTCTGTCGAATTGCTCCAAACTTCTACATCTAAATCGTTCAGATAGATCAAAGCACTTTCAATTTGGCTAGCAGTACCGTGAAGTTCCAAGTCAAACCAACCATCATCCGAAGCCTTGACTCCCAACAAAGCCGCATTAACATTTACCATCAGACCATATTGAGAAATCAGGCGAGAGATCACAGGTTCTTGATGATATTCTTTGGGTACCCGAATCCGAATCCGGGTTTGAGTCGGTCTGACATCGCCCTCCACAGTTCTCGGAATATCTGATTCCGTCGCCGCGTGGAAAGCATTAATCGCTTCAACTTCAGGTTGGTTACTATTTTGAATTAGCATCTGAGTCTCCTAGTTAATGCGAATTTTACGCTTTAATATTTGTTGACTTCTGCTGATATCGACGGGACAGATTTATCAAGATCCTGGTTTTGAAATTAAGGATACTGGTGAACCAGCCCCTACAAGATTTTCCATTATATTAAGAGCCAATTAATCGGACTTGAGATTGGTTCTCTTAAGAGGACTTTAGCTATGAGACAGGGGTGTTAACCCCGACGAGTCTATTCAACCTCCTTAATCCTAGTTTTGCGCTCTAATATTTCCTTAAGTACCAGAGTTACAACCGCTAAAAAAGCCAGGATAACCGCAGCCGAATAAGCTGATTGCGTCGCATATTGCTTATATGATTCCTCTACAAATAAAGGTAAAGTTTGCGTTTTTTTGGCAATATTTCCCGATACTACAGAGATCGCACCAAATTCTCCCATTGCTCTCGCATTTGTCAAAATTAAGCCATAAAGTAAGCCCCAACGAATATTCGGAACCGTGACTCGCCAGAAAATTTGCCAATCATTTGCACCCAGAGTTTTAGCCGCTTCTTCTTGGTCAGTACCCGCCTCTTCCAACACCGGAATTACTTCACGAGCCACAAAAGGCAGAGTTACAAAAGCAGTAGCAAGCACCATCCCCGGAAAAGCAAAAATAATCTTAATATTCGCTGATTCCAAGAACGATCCAAACCACCCATTTCGCCCATATAGCAATACGATCATTAAACCAGCAACAACAGGAGAAATCGCAAAAGGTATGTCTAATATGCTGATTAAAAGTGTGCGCCCAGGAAATTTATTCCTGGCAATTACCCAGGCAGCACACAAACCAAAAATTGTATTGATCGGCACTACAATTATAGCAATAAATAAGGTCAGCTTGGCTGCATGAAGAAACTCTGGAGCAGTCAAGTTTGAAATAAAAGGCCCAACTCCCTTACTAAAAGCTTGGACAAAAACATTGAGGGCAGGGATGAAAAGTACAAGGGATAGATACAGGACTGCGACCCCAATTAGAACTCCCTTTACCCATGTTTTCTCCTTGTTTTGAAAGCGAGAATTAGCGGGAGGTACATTGTATTTAGCAGATGGATTCAGATCAATCGTCATAGCGGCTACCCCAGGCTTGTAAAATATTAATTGCCAACAACATCACCAATGAAATTGCTAACAGCACAACACCAATTACAGTTGCACCCGCATAGTCGTACTGTTCCAACCTCTGGAAAATTAGCACTGGTGCGATCAAATCTTTAAATGGCACATTAGAAGCAACGATTACAGTCGAGCCATACTCGCCAACTGCCCTAGAAAATCCTAACGCTACTCCAGTTAAAATGGCTGGCAATAATGGTGGTAAAATCACTCGCCAAAATGTCTGCCACTGAGAAGCACCTAAACACCAAGCTGCTTCCTCAATGTCTTTTTCCATCTCGCTCAAAACTGGTTGTACTGTTCGCACTACAAAGGGCAAGGAAATAAAAATCATTGCCACACCTACGCCAAGACGAGTAAATGCAATCTTGATACCAAAGGGTGCAAACAATGAACCAATCCAGCCATTATTGCTATAAACTGTGGCGATCGTCAACCCAGCAACAGATGTAGGTAGTGCAAAAGGTAGATCGACGGCGGCATCTATAAACCGCTTGAGTGGAAAATCATATCTGACTAAAACCCAGGCAATTAATGTTCCAAAAACGCCATTAATAATCGCTGCAACTAATGATGTAAAAAAGGTGACATCATAAGCAGAGAGAGCAATCGGACTGGTGGCAATTCTCCAAAATTCGGACGGGTTAGCTGTACTCGCCTTTGCTAACAATGCGGCTACTGGCAACAGTAGCATTAAAGAGAGATAGCCGATGGTTATTCGCCAAGGCCAAGTAATTTTAGCTGCTAGATTTTGGAGTTGAGATTTGGGTGTGCGGGTGGGAATCGATACCATTTTGATTTGAGGTTTTTGCGTGGATTTAGGATATTGAAGTTAGGACTTACACAACAGGTATCGGTTAGTAGGGTGCGTCAGAGATTAAAACCCTATTGTCTCAATCGATAACTTCGTCTGACGCACCCTACAAGCTGATTCAAGTATGACAGTTGGTTTTAGTCCCGATCGGTTAACATTATTTCCTGATGTCAGCCTGGACTTTGTCAAAAATAGTGCCATCAGCAAAGAATTTTTTATCGATTTCTCCCCAGCCTCCCAAATCTTGAACTGTAAATAAGTTTTTGACTGGGGGATATTTCTCGACGAATTCTTTCTCTTGGGCTACAGTAGCGTCTACTGGACGAAAACCTGCTTTAGCAAATTCTCGTTGAGCTTCTGGAGTGTACAGAAACTTAACAAATGCTTCAGCAACTTCGCGCGTGCCGTGCTTATCAACATTTTTATCGACAACTGCGATCGGATTGTCGATGGAGACATTGGTATCTGGAACAATATAAGGCACTTTTTCACCTTTCTGAGCAGCTAATACCATCTCATTTTCATAGTTGATCAACACATCGCCCTGACCTTGTTTGAAAAATACGTCGCTAGCTTCGCGGGCATCTTTTGTGAGTACGGGAACATTTTTGTAGACCTTGGTAACAAATTCTTGAGCTTTGGAATCATCGCCGCCGGTTCTGGTGACAGCACCCCACAAAGCTAGGAAATTCCAGCGAGCAACCCCAGAGGTTTTAGGGTCAGCAGTGATTAGTTGCACTCCCTCTTTAGCTAAATCTTCCCATGTTTTAATCCCTTTGGGATTACCATCGCGGGTTACTAATGCAGCTACAGATTTGCTGACTATGGCATCATTAGGTGATTCTTTTTCCCAACCCGTTTCAATTAGTCCAGCTTTCTGAATTTTGCTGGTGTCTCCGGCGTGAGCTAGGTGGACGATATCTGCTTCTAAGCCGTCAATTACGGCGCGGGTTTGCGAACCGGAGCCGCCATAACTTTGATTGAAGCTGACAGTTTGATTGTGTTCTTGCTTCCACTTTTCTACGAATTTGGGAATAATTGCTTCGTGGGCAGCTTTGGTGACGGCAAAGGAAACGAGGGTGAGTTGTACGTTGCTTTGACTAGCAGTAGTTGCACTGGGGCTGGCACCAGGGCTAGGGCTAGATGCTGTGTTGTTGCTACTACTGGGAGAGCAAGAGGCGATCGCCACACTCAAGCTCAGTCCTAATATAAATAGTGATGCGAAGCTTTTTAGGGAATTGCTAAATAGAATTATCTTGCGTCCCTGCTTTTGGTACCAGCCTGCTACGTGAGTAAGGCGTTGCCATTGACTCATTCGATGCCTTCCTTTAGTTAAAGTACGGTTATTTGGTAGGAATACCGTTTTTTATATGTACAGTCGATTATTATATAGGATGGTTTTCAAAATTGCAAGAGGTTTAAGAAAATTGCGATCGCCTGGATTTGGATACATAATCCAACAACTCAAAACTTCCCCCCCCCTGCTACTCTTCACCCCACAGTCCGGATGCTCTGATTCAAGATAAAATATAACCCTGCAATAATTTACGAGTTATACTGCTAGTCTTCATGCAACAGGCTACGGGAACGATCTTGAGCAAAAAAAATATTAATTTTTATGTCCATACCTCACCCAGTCTCAGATGCCCTAGTTGATCTGCTAAAGCCGATGGCACAGAGTTTGGGAGATCGCCTGGGAGCAACCATTACGAGCCAATCTTTTGCCGATGGATCGTCGGGAGTGCTAGCCCTTCGGCATCAGGTTAAAAAAGATCGGCGCTGGATTCAAGCGCAAGTTCAATTTCTAGAGCGGCAAGAGCGGCGAAAACAAGAATTAAGAGTAATTACGAGTGTAGAGAAGGAACGCGCTAACCAGCTCAGAGAAGAAGAATTAAGAGACAGACGGGAAATTAGTAGGCTCTGCCGGGAACTAATGCGGGAGTTGCAAGCAGACGCGATCGAGGTAAAGCTGAGTGAAATTCAAATTATTTGGGATCGAGATACGTGGTTTTCTAATTTGAGCAGACAGGAAACTGAGCAAATTTTGCAACAGCAACAGCACCGATTGCTACTGTTAGTTTCCCCAGTTAAAATTAGCAATGATTGCCCAGACTCATTCCGTCACAACTTAAATATTGAGCTGCCAGCTAAATTGAGATCGTTTCTAAGCCAGTATTACCCTCAACACAGCGAAACCTGTCCAGTTCAATTTTACGGTGACTATTTCAAGCTACCCATCTCTGATATAGATGTGGAACGATTGCAAACAATTTTAGGCCCAGTACCTACAGCAATTCTTTATAGCGATATCAGCGACTATGAAGTGAATTTTCATGTGGGTTTTTGGGGAATGGTAAATCAGACGGTTTCCTTAGTTTCGATTCAGCCTTGGAACTGGGAAAAAGTTTACGAACAATTAGGGGCAGATGGTACGGATAAAAAGATATGCTTGCGAATTATTAGACAGATCATTGTTTCGATCCACAAATTATTAGCTGGATTTTTAGCAGATTTATATTATCTCAGTATCGATTTTAACTATGAACCGCAACTTTACCATTTAAAATCTGAATTCGTTCAAGAATGGTTTGCTCAAGAATGGGTAGAAATTTATATTGAAAGTCTGAAGGTGATTCAGCGACAGCAGCAAGCTGCTGCATCGGTAGAGTTGCGGCGCTTAGCAGATAGAGAAACTAGAGCTAAGCTTCAGCGCGATTTGTTGGGGGAAGCTGAGCGCAATCAGAGAGAGCAAGCTCAGGCAGAATATAAGCTGCGCCAACAAGAAGCCTTGAAGATCAAAACTCATAATTGGCATTGCGATCGCACTCTCCCCGGTCATTCATCGTTTGTAAATTCGATTGCAATCAGTCCAAATGGATTAATTCTTGCAAGTGGGAGTTGGGACAGAACGATTAAACTTTGGAATTTAGAAACAGGGGAGTTGACTACCACCCTAACTGGACATTCAGATCGGGTAAATTCTGTGGTAATTAGCCCTGATGGACAACTACTCGTCAGCGGTAGTTCCGATGAAACTATACGCTTATGGAATTTACGCAGCGGCGAGTTACTTTCCACTCTCCCCGGACATTCTATTGGAGTAAATTCTGTGGCAATTAGCCCCAATGGTCAACTCATAGCTAGCTGTGGTGGCAGTGACTATACAATTAAGATTTGGAATCTGGCAACTGGAGAATTGCTGCGGACTCTGGTGGGGCATTTAGATGATGTGAATGCAGTGGTTTTTAGCCCTGATGGTCAAATTCTGGCTAGCGGAAGTTCGGATGCAACAAGCAAGGTTTGGGATGTGAAAACTGGAGAGTTGCAGCGTACTCTTTCTGGTTTGAATTTGGGGGTCAATTCTATTGCTATTAGCCCTGATGGTCAAATTCTGGCTAGCGTCAGGAACGATTATACTATTAAGTTGCGAAATTTGTTGACGGGACGGCTGATGCGAATCCTCAGTAACAATCAACGCAGAGGTAATGATATTGGAAATTCGGGGCGGGGTGAGGCACTGCACATTTTGAGAAATTATGTCAGCAGAGGTAATTCGGTGGCTATGAGTCCTGATGGTTTAACTCTGGCTAGCGGTAGCGATGACAATACGATTAAAGTTTGGAATATGGCGAGTGGGAAACTGATCAATACTCTGAAGGGGCATTCGGGGACGGTGTATTCGGTGGCGATCGCCCTGGATGGCAAAACTCTTGTCAGTGGTAGCGGCGATGAGACGATTAAGATTTGGCGGCGCGATTAACAAAGGAAGAAGGAAGAAGGAAGAAGGAAGAAGGAAGAAGGAAGAAGGAAGAAGGAAGAAGGAAGGACGGTAAGGCTGTGGTTGCTTTGGGGAGGGGAAAGAAAATTTTTTAAGTAGTTGCGTATATTAGGT
>DATGYA010000227.1:0-18161 GCA_035298405.1 Kamptonema sp.
AGCCTGAGAAAGATTGGCATTAGATAAATTAGATTGATTGAGATTGGCTGAACGTAAATCAGCCTGAAAAAAGTTAGCTAGGACTAAATTAGCTTGACTCAAGTTAACACCAGAACGGAAGGATTTTTTGCTCAGATCAGCACCAGCTAAATTAATACCAGTAAAATCCCTTTCTCCCTGAGTGTAACGCTTCCAAAATTCCTCAACACTAACAACAGGTTCTAGACACTCCTCAGACTCATCCTCCACATCCTCACAGCTATTCTCTAAAGCGATATCTTCAGCATCCGCCGCTAATCCTTCCAAATAATCAGCTCGATCCAAGTAATCCGAACTCGCGACAAACCGCCTCTCAATCTCCTCCTCACTTAATACTTCGCTGGTGTCAAATCGATCAATTAACTGCTTGATAATTTGGTAATCATTTGTGCGGATTCCCACTTCCTTTTCTGCAATTTGATCGCTATTAGTCAGTAAATTATGACTTCCCAACATCGCAAAACTGCAATCGCATACTAAAAAGTTTTCGTGAGTTCCTAATAAATCAAGACAAAATCGATCGGGATATTCACTAGCTAATTCTTGTAAATCTGCCAAAGCATTATAGCGCCATCCCTTACCGATATTTTGCCGATCTCCCAGATAACCCCAACCAATATCGATCAAACATCCTCGGTTCAAACACTCTCTAAATTTTTGCAGCAATTCATCATTAATGCTGTTACAATTAAGCCAAGGGCAAACTATAATTACCCGCTTTTGTGCTACTGATAAAGCCTCCATCAAAACAGCACGACTATTGAGGCGATCGAATACTAACTGATACTGAAAATTAAACTCTTCAGCCTGACTATCAACCTCTATCGGCGGCTCAGAAATAATTGCTTGCTCCCCATTTTCTAAATTAAATCTTTGTTGAAGTGTCGCAACTTCAGCCATCAAACTTTCTAGCTGTCGCAGTTCAGAGCGTTCATTAAATTGTTGTTCGTGAGCTTCTAACTGCCGCTTAAGTTTGGCTATATATTTTTTCAAAATAACTTGGCTTTCTTCAAGCTGCAATACTCTCGCAGCTATTGATACTAAGTCTAGTTCTGTTTCTGACATAGTTTTACCCTGTAATTAATAACAAACTAAAGACTTAATCGTGGGATAAGGGGGGTTTTTAGCCTTGACTTCTCCCACTGAGCAAGAATTTCCCAGATTTTCCTGCTGAATTTGGTTAAGTCACGCCTCAATCTTCAGCTTGGCCTTAAGATCCCGCAGAGAGTAAAACCACCGATCGAAAGGAACTCCGCCATCTTCCGTAACATAGGCAAATGACCCTCAGTGGTACTGCCATGCTTTTATCCTAGCCGCTGAGCACTCCAAAATAATACAGCCGCCCTACACACCCCTTGACCACATAAGCTATAATTGTTAAGAAATCTTTAGTTAACGCTCTGAACGTCCCAGACGCAATTTATGAGTCTTCCCATTCGCAACATAGCTATCATCGCCCACGTAGATCACGGCAAAACTACCCTTGTAGACGCTCTACTCCGACAATCCGGCATCTTCCGTGAAGGGGAAGAAATTCCAGATTGCGTCATGGACTCCAATGACATCGAGCGGGAACGCGGTATCACCATCCTTTCCAAAAATACGGCCGTTACCTACAAAGAAACTCTAATTAATATCGTTGATACCCCCGGACACGCTGACTTTGGCGGAGAAGTTGAGCGAGTGCTCGGTATGGTAGACGGTTGTTTATTGATTGTAGATGCCAACGAAGGGCCGATGCCACAAACTCGATTTGTGCTGAAAAAAGCCTTAGAAAAAGGGCTGCGACCAATTGTTTTTGTCAACAAAATCGATCGCGAACGAGCCGACCCTCACAAAGCTGTTGATAAAGTTTTAGATTTGTTTCTTGAACTGGGTGCTGATGACGATCAATGTGAATTTCCCTACTTATTTGGTTCCGGTTTAGCGGGTTATTCCAAAAAACACCTCGAAGATGAAGGTGTGGACATGAAACCTCTATTTGAAGAAATTTTAGACCATGTTCCGCCACCAGTTGGCGACCCAGAAAAGCCGCTACAATTGCAAGTTACGACTTTGGATTATTCCGAATATGTAGGACGAATTGTGATCGGCCGCATTCATAATGGTACGATTAAAATGGGTCAGCAAGCTGCTTTAATCACAGAAAGTGGCGCAATTATCAAATCCAAGATTACAAAATTAATGGGATTTGATGGTTTAAAGCGGATTGATATCCCAGAATCTTCTGCTGGTAATATTGTCGCAGTGGCAGGTTTTGCTGAGGCGAATATTGGCGAGACGATTACTTGTCCCAACGATCCGCAAGCTTTACCGTTAATTAAGGTTGACGAACCGACTTTGCAGATGACGTTTTCGGTGAATGATTCACCGTTTGCTGGTCAGGAAGGGAAGTTGGTGACATCTCGGCAAGTGCGCGATCGCTTGTTACGAGAATTAGAAACAAATGTAGCTTTGCGTGTAGAAGAAACCGACTCTCCTGATAAGTTTTTAGTATCGGGACGCGGGGAATTGCACCTGGGTATTTTAATTGAAAATATGCGCCGGGAAGGTTACGAATTTCAAGTTTCTCAACCACAAGTTATCTATCGTGAAGTTGCTGGCAAAATCTGCGAACCTTTTGAGTGTTTGGTCTTAGACGTACCCGAAGAAGCTGTGGGTGGTTGTATTGAACGTCTCGGCCAACGCAAGGGAGAAATGCAGGATATGCACGTTGGTGGAAATGGCCGCACTCAAATAGAATTTTCAATTCCCGCACGCGGTTTGATTGGGTTCCGAGGCGAGTTTATGCGTTTGACTCGCGGCGCGGGAATTATGAATCATAGTTTCCTTGATTATCGCCCTCTTGGTGGTGAAATTGCCGCTCGTCGCAATGGAGTTTTGATTTCTTTTGAAGAGGGAATTGCCACTTATTATTCATTGCAAAATGCTGAAGATCGCGGTGTCTTTTTCATCACTCCCGGAACTAAGGTTTATCGGGGGATGATTATTGGTGAAAATAATCGCGGTGAAGATTTAGAACTCAATATTTGCAAGTCGAAGCAGTTAACTAATCACCGGGCCTCTGGCGGTGAGGAATTAGTACAATTGCAAGCACCTGTAGATATGAGTTTGGAACGTGCTTTGGAGTATATTGGGCCCGATGAATTGGTGGAGGTAACGCCTCAGTCAATTCGCTTGCGGAAGGTGAGTAAGAAGTTGGTGAAGCGTTAAAATTTAAGGGTGGGTAATTCCCACCCTTTGTTTTCTGGGTAAAATAGTGTGGCGGAAGTTATAAAATTTATAGGTTATCTAACTGTGATTTTGTTATTTCACTTAGTTTTCCCTCTTGAAGCTGATATTTATCAGTAAAGGGTTGACCCAATGCTTTTACACACCAAGCAAATAAAGTTCTGAGTGATGCACAGGTATTGGGATTAGATAAAACATATTCAATATTAAGAGACTCAAGTATTTTCCCACCATGTTCAATTTCTTTAAAACCCTGATATACGTCTTTTAGTTTACCCTTGGGATGGCGGATAGTTTCTACATCTCCTTCGTAATAGTTTAAACTGGTTCCTAATACTGAATTGACAGTATCAGGATCGGCGAAGTAGTAGGCTTCTAACATATTCACTAAAAAATGAACTGAAGCACGGTGTTTTTGGCTCATTAAAATAGTATCTAATGCCTTTCGATATCTGTCAAAAATTTCTTGTGCATGATCTATGCGATTATGTTCTAGGTCATCCAGTAGCAAAACGTAATTACAGGGATTTTTTAAGTAATCTCTAGCTGGAAATCCAATTCTTTGAGC
Organism: Kamptonema sp.; assembly: GCA_035298405.1. Taxonomy (GTDB): domain Bacteria; phylum Cyanobacteriota; class Cyanobacteriia; order Cyanobacteriales; family Microcoleaceae; genus Kamptonema. The sequence continues at coordinate 3,839 of DATGYA010000227.1, forward strand.
ATCTTTATTAAGGATATCTTTACCACTTCCAACCATTTTAATTTTCTTCTCTGAAGTTATTACGCCCAGTTGCTCAACCTTGCGAATAACTTCAAAATGGCAAATACGCAATTCCATCAGAGTTCTAAATAACTTCGGAAGATGCTTTTCTTCTGCTTGACCTGTCACTAGCAATCCAAACTTGAAAAAATAACATTCCTTTTCCCTCGTATTATCGTGACTCTTCATTAATTTTCTACCTCTAATGCAGATTTACTTTGAGGCGCAATCATCTCAGCCATATATAGGGAACCAGTAGCATATTGTTCTAGTAAATCTTGGATACCTTCTATTTCACTTATCCTTTTAATGACAGTTTTTCCTTCCTTATCAAGTTCCGCAGTCAAGATATTTTCTGGTTCAAATTGACTAATTAATACAGGTGAATGAGTAGCAATAAAAACCTGCTTATTCCATTTTTCAGTAGCAAGTTTTACCGCTTTTGCAAAAACAGCTAACGCCCAAGGATGCAGGGAAATTTCAGGTTCATCAAATAAAATGAGGGAATAAATATTTTGTCCTTCCGAGAACAAAGCTGTGAGATTAATTAGCATTTGAAGATGACCGTCTGATACTCCTGATGCTCGAATTGGTTTGCGTCGTCCTTTCTCTAAAAAGTTCCCATAGACTGTGTATCGACCTGTTTGTTCAAAAAACATATTATCAAAAGCTGGAAAGCTCTCTTGCATGAAACTGATGATGGTATCATACCGTTCATCAATGACTCGTTTATCATGTAAATTCCTCAAAACTGACCATAAATTCTCGCATCTATCTTGTAAGCGTTCTCCAGAATCTGATTCCGATCCAAATCGCTTTATTTTAAATAAAGAAGCTGATCTTGAGTTATAGTGGCGAACAAGACGCAATAAGTTATCTATGTTAGAAGCGGCGGCTTCGCTATTTTCAAGTGCTACATATCGGCTTAATGCTAGTTTCTCTGGTTCTCTAAGATTAATGAATTCTAGGTTGTGCAAACCGGTATGATATATCTGAGCTTTATGACTGCCGATTATCCTAACAATTAGTGGAAAATCATAATGATTGGAAAAAAACTTTTCTCCAGCAAAAGGTTCTATCCTGCCGGAAGAATAACCAAATGAAACTTCATATTCATCAGATGAAGTTGCAATTTTGATTGATATATTTTCGCCGACCTCTGCTCTATCCCACAGCAGACCAATCCCATGATCTCTCTCAGAAGAAGCTAAATCAACCCCTCTGATGGCACAGTCTCGCACAAACCAGATAGTATCCAGCAAGGTACTCTTTCCAGAACCATTGGGGCCAAAGATTACGTTGAGAGGGTTGATCTTAATGTCTACATCTGCTAGGGAGCGAAAATTTTTGATTGCCAAATGAGTCAGTTGATTTGACATGAGAGAGTTTTTCCTTTATTATATAAGAGCTGTGTAGTGTTTCAAGATTTTAAATTATACTTATGTACCATCAATCAGTGGAGAAGAGAAATACACTTTTTAAGTATAGCATTATAATCACACTAAAAGCTAACTCAGTTCGGCGATCGTCGGGTAAGTCTTCAAGGCTAGCTGCGATCCCCTTCTCTCCTAACCGCAACAATATGTTTAAATAAATACTTACAGAAAACTTAAACCAGAGCATCCATGAGCCCGAAAACAATAGCTGTTATCAATTTCAAAGGTGGTGTAGGAAAAACAACAGTCAGTTGGTGTCTAGGAAAAGTGCTTTCCGAAGAAACAAACTGGCGGACTTTAATGTTTGACCTCGACCCGCAAATGTCATTAACTGAAGCCATCGGACTCAATGAAAATACAGGTCACTTGGATGACAAATTTGGCAAGTGGTACGAACGATCTATTAAGTATCGCCAAACAATTTATGATGCTATTGAAGTCTTTAGAAAAGCCGGAAGTAATTTTAAATTTCCTGTTGGTTTTGACAGTATATATGAAATTGATGAGCAGTTGCATTTTATCCCGTCAGTTGAAGAATTGTATTGGTTAGAACTGGAGGGATTTCAAGCGAAAAATGTTAAAGATTTCATCCGTAGTTTTGTGGGCAAAATCACAAATTCTTCTCATTTGCCAAATTATGACTTTATACTTTTTGACTGTTCTCCTTCATTTAATCTACTTTCCTACAGCGTTCTTTCCTGCTGCGACTTGATATTAATTCCTGTGAATCCTGATTATTTTGGTTCCAGAGGATTGAGCTTGCTTCTCAATTCTCTCAAAAGGAGAATCGAACCTTTTCCTTTTCCTAAAATTGCTGTATTTATGAATAAAGCTAAAACCTACGGAGGTCTGCTGACAAATGAAGTACAATTTTATATGAGAGAGGATAAGAGAATTTGCGCGGAAGCAGCCGCAGAGCATAACATACAAATTAAGTTTTTGGAATCTACTATTCGGGAAACTGTCGGAATTAAACGTGCGATTAATGAAGGTGAATTACCGACTGATATAGTAACAGATTTTGAGGAGTTGTGGCGCGAGTGTGCGGAGTATTTGAAATGAAAAAAGAAGAGTTTCAGCCTGATGAGACAGAAATTGTGCAGCTAAATGACGAAATTGCTGAACTTAAGGAAATGCTGCGGGAGATTTCTAGAAAGTTGACGCGGATTGAAACTAAGGTAAAGCGGGGATTAAGTTCTGTGCCAAAAAGTTCCGAATTACAAGTATCTCAATCGACTTTAGATGGTAAAAAATCTGAAAATTTATCTGCTAAACAGGTGCTAGAGGTTTATGAAGAACTACGTTTAAAAGCTAAAGATGGAAATGAGGAAGAAGTGAAGCAGCAATTGTCTGATATGAATTTAACGGATCTTAACCTTCTGTGCTGGGAACTAGGCGCATCTGTGAGTAGGAAGAACTCCTCTAGAAAAAAAATGCTTGACGCTATTCTGGGCAAAATCAAACAGAGTTTGATGCTCTCGCGGCATATTGACCGTCAGGCATTGTAAAGTTTATATAACTTAAATTGGAGAGCTTTGAATAATTTTTTTATTTTTGAGATTTTGGTGTTCGGGTAGATTTTCAAAGTCAAATTTTTGATGTTTTTCCTCTTCCAGTTGTCGATCGATTTTTGGTAATTTAATGATAATTCCTACTAATACCCAGTAATAAACTGCTACTGGATCGACATCTAAAGGATAATATTGAGGGTTGATGCTAATAAAGGCAATGAATACCCAAAAACTAGCTCCGTAAATCCGCAAACTTCGGTCTCGGACAGAGCGATAAGCCTTGAAAGTTAGGAAAGTTAGGTGTAAAAGCATGACTTGAAATGCGATCGCGCCTGGATAGCCAAGTTCGTATAGTAGCTTAGGTTGATAAGTTTCAATTAGCTGCACGTAGCCCAAAGATCGGGTGGAATTGGTAGCTCGTCCCACACCTATTCCTAGTAAGTGTCCGTCAATGAAATTATGGCTCTGCTGAAATTGATTAAATAGAAATTGTTGTGGTGGTGAAGCATTCCAACGGCTGACAAAACTATCCCATCTCTGCTCAACTTCTGCTGGATTAGTTGCTGCACCTATGCAGAGGAGAATGGTGAAGGTTACGCCAATGGGAATAAATCGCCTAAAGTTAACTACTTGACCTGTGATAAATAGCAGAATAACAAGAGCAGCGGGAACGCCAATTAAGGCAGCTCTTTGACCAGAAATAAAAGCATTAACGAAGACTAATGCCATGCCAAACAACCCCATTGTTCGCCATATAAATGAAGTTTCGCTAAAGGCTGAAGCAAATGTTAAAAAGGAATTAGAAATTAAGAACCACGCCCACTGCCAAGGTGCTACAAATGTCCCTGGCAAGCGAATCATATTCACTTCTGGACTGTATACAAGTGCGCCGCCTACAAGACATTTGGCATTTGTAGTTGCCTTAAATAACTGAATGCCTACCATTCCTCTAGTGCCTTGACATCTCCCAGTTTTTAACATTAAATACTGGATTAAACCGAGAGTACAACAGGCGATCGCGAGCATTAAGTGCATCCTGGTAAAAAGTAACAAATCCTTTTTATTGCGGATTAGATAATACATACAAGGAATTAGCGCCATATACCCAATCAGCACTTTTAAGCCGAGAATTCCTTGGAGAATAGGTTTTTGACCTTTAAGATTACTGAGCTGTAATGCTCCATTAGCAAAAATTAGAGTTAGTAGTGCTAAAACTAAGACGATGCTGAAAGTTACAATTAAATTTTTGGGAATTAGGATAGGTAGCCGTTTCTTTTTGCAGTTTTGAATTAGCGCGATTAAAGCTGGGAAGTAGAAAGCATCTTTGGCTATCTGGAAAAGTACATTTCCGCCGCCTATCCAGTAAGTAACTGTACCGCTAAAAGGTAAGTAGATTAGAAAAGCCCAAAGAGCTTGTCGGGGGTATTTATAGGAAAGCATTAAAATTGCTGCGCCACCACCCCCGGCAATTGCGATCTTGACTTTGCCTGTCAATAATAGCATTAGACCAATGACTGCACCTATGGAGCCAAAAGTGGCGATCGCTTTTATGACTTCTTGCCTCTGATTTGCTGCTTTGCGCTTTTGTGCAGCCAGTTCTTTTTTACTGAGTTTCGGGGGTTTTGTAACGGTTAGCTTTTGTTTTGATTTCTTGGATTTGCGCTTATTTTTCACATTAATCTCTAGAAAGTTAACCGTTAACTGTTAACAATTAATCAATTCGCAAATTGAAAGGCAAACGAGCATAAATTCCCTGGGGGTCATTCATGGCTTTTAAAATCACCAGTTCGTCCTGAAATTTCTTAAGCTCAGCCGTCAATGGATCGAGCCGTTCAGCCGGTTTAGAAACCCGAACACCTGACAATTTTTCTAAAATTCGCTCCTCTAAACTGCGACGTTTAGGATACTCTTCCAATTGCCAATTATTTCCAAGCTTTGCTTGCTTTGCGGCTGCTTGAATAGCTTTTTCTATGCCACCGATTTCATCAACTAAACCCAACTTTTTCGCGGCTGAGCCAGACCAAACTCGCCCTTGAGCTATCTCTTGAACTTTGCTCAGTGGTAGTTTGCGGGACTCTGCTACTTTGTTGGTAAATCGGTCGTAAATCCGATCTACTACTCTCTGTATATTTGCTAATTCTTGAGGGGTTTTGGGTCGAGAAATTGTTTCAGTGTCGGCATAGCGACCTGTTTTTACACCATCCCAAGAAATGCCATTATTATTAGCTAGCTTTTGGGCATTCATCAATAAGCCAAAAACACCAATTGAACCGGTGATCGTATTCGGTTCGGCGAAGATCCGACTTGCAGCCATGGAAATCCAATAGCCGCCCGAAGCTGCTAAGTTGCCCATGGAAACTATTACTGGTTTCTTCTGGCGAATAAGTACAACTTCTCGCCCGATGACTTCTGCGGCTGTGGCGCTACCGCCAGGACTGTTGACGCGCAGGACTACGGCTTTAACGTTTTCATCTTCTCGCAGTTCTCGTAGTTCTTTGGCGATGCGATCGCCTCCTATTTGATTGGGGCCGCCTTCACCATCAACGATGTCGCCTTCGGCGTAGAGAACTGCAATTTTTTTATTGTCGTTAGCGCGGGTATTTTTTGTCTTGTCTTCAGCAATTTTGGCGTAGTTTTTGATACTAATTTGCTTGAAAGATTTATCCTCTTTATTTGTGCCTGTGAGTTTCTTGAGGTCTGTAACTATTTCATCAAAGTAAGCTACTTTATCAATAAGTTTGCTGTTAAGGGCTTCATCAGCCATTAAATTACCTTTATCGTCTGCGATCGCTTGTAGTTGCGTGGTGCTTAATTTCCGATTCTGCCCAACTGTATTGATAAATTCTCTCCAAATATCCCCCAACCATTGCTCTGTTTGCTGCCGATTTTCGGGACTCATTTTTTTGAGCAAAAATGGTTCTACCGCTGACTTATACTTGCCTACACGGGTAACTTGCACCCCAATACCAAATTTCTCCAAAGCACCTGCAAAAAACATCTCTTCGCTGCTAAAACCATTGATTTCCAAACCGCCAAGAGGATTGGCCGCAATTGTGTTAGCAACTGAACCGAGATAATATTCCCGCTCTGTCCATTCCACATCGTAGGCAAAAATAGGTTTTTTTGACTCTCGAAAACGCTGAAGAGCCAAGCGTACTTCCTTGAGATTTGCCCAGCCAGTCGTACCGCTATCAGAGCTGCCTTCGAGATAAAGTCCGACAATTTTTGAGTCATTTTTAGCTGCTTCTAAAGCATTTAAAACGCTTCGCAGGGAAATTGTTTCAGGGCCGCTATCAGAAAGCGCTTCTCCTATTGTAGTGTTAGGTTTTGAGTCTGTAATGTTTACCGAAAGGTCTAAAACTAGCACTGATTTGTCTTTAACTTGCGGCCCAGAATCTTTGGAAGCGGCGGCGACGATCAAGATCACCATTCCTCCCAATCCTACACAGAAAATTAGACCGAGTCCTAGCAAGTTTCCCAGTAAGCTAGCAAAGGTATATTTTAGGAAATCTTTCATTAGATAATTAGGAATGGTTAGTGGTTAGTGGTTAGTGGTTAGCTGTTAACTGTTAACTGTTAACTGTTAGCTGTTAGCTGTTAGCTGTTAGCTGTTAACACTCCAGAATGTTTTAAATTATGCAAGTTAGCGCTACCTGTACAGAATAAAACTGTGGTAATTTCTGCGATTAAAATGTCAACCAGCTCCATGACGGCGGCTTCAGATTCGGCGGCTGCTTGCAGGAGAGGCCACGCTAGTCCGGCTATGTCTGCTCCCAGCGCGATCGCCTTTGCTACATCTAACCCATTTCGCAATCCTCCAGAGGCAATTAAAGGGATTTTTGGCGCTGCGGCGCGGACGCTAAGAATGCTCTCAGCCGTTGGCATTCCCCAGTCAGCAAATGTTATGCCTAATCTGCGTTGTTTAGCATCTTTTGCCCGTTTTCCTTCTATTTTCGCCCAAGAAGTACCGCCCGCTCCAGCAACGTCAATTGCGCTTACGCCAGCTTCGATTAATTTTATCGCCATTGCTCCAGAAATGCCGTTGCCAACTTCTTTCGCGATCGCTGGTACTGGCAATTTATAGCACAACTTAGCAATTTTATCAAGCAATCCTTTAAAGTTAGTATCACCTTCAGTTTGAATGCACTCTTGCAAGGGATTGAGATGCAGGATCAGGGCATCTGCTTCTAAAATATCAATCATTCGCTGGCATTGTTCTATACCGTAACTATAGTTTAACTGCACAGCTCCTATGTTAGCAAATAATAGAATATCAGGAGCTCTGCGTCGCACTGCAAAAGTATCAGCTAACTGGGGATTTTCTACAGCAACTCGCTGGGAACCAACACCCATTGCAATTTTGTAATGCTGAGCAGCATCAGCTAAGCGATAATTAATAGTCTGGGCTAGTTCAGTACCGCCAGTCATCGAAGAGATCAGCAGCGGTGCGCCGATCTTTTTCCCGAATAATGTTGTACTTAAATCGATGTCACTCAAATTTAATTCGGGCAAGCAACAGTGAGTGAAACGGTAGCGTTCTAGTCCGTTGGTAGTTTCATGAAATTGTACATCTTCTTCTAGGCAAATGCTGATATGTTCTGCTTTGCGAGTTTGGGTTTGTGCTGGTGCGGTTAATGGGTTCACAGTAATAATTTTGAATGACGTAGATATCTATAATTTAATTGGTTTGAGTCGTCTTAAGTTATTTCATTCCAGAGTTGGGCGGGTACGAAACGAGTTAAGTGTCGAACATTTGTAGTAGCGATAACTGTATTTTCACCTTGACTGCCGATCGTGAAAGCTTGTGCTGCTAAAATTACATCTGCATCAAGTGCTTGATTGTTTGCTGTTGGTTGACCTTGTTTTCTTGCATCTGCCCAGAATTGAGCTGCTTGAAGCATTACTTCTCTGGTGATAGGAGTATAACCAAGTCGATTAATAAGGTTGTCGAGGCGTTGAATGCCTTTTTGTTTGTTAAGGCGAAGTAACTCGCGACGAACTTCGTAATCAGCAACTTCTGACACTCTCACACCAATTCCAGATCGCAGTAAATTTTCCAGCCAAAATTTGATTTCTGGATGATTGCGAGGGTGACTAATCATCCCTAGCGGGCCAGCGTCTAGCAAAACTATTTTACTCATCAAAAAGCCTCTGTGCTGAAACAATATCTCGCTCTTTTTCAATTGCTGCTTTTAGTTCTGGCCATGTTTCTTCATCATATCCCGATTCATCGGCCATCCATTCATCCAGAAGCTCAATTACTTTCTGTACCTGTTCTGGGGTGAGAGGTTCTGTTGACGATATAGTTTTGGGTTGAATTTGTGGTTCTATCTGCTGTGAGGTCATGCTGTTTACCTCTAGTTTGTTTGAGTACGTTAATTATTGTAGCTCTTTTTTCGATGTAGGCGCGATGCCTGCGGACTTCGGCGCGATCGCTCAGTCGAACGCTGGCTATGCCTACGCAGTTTTTACTTTAGCTTAGTTCCTATCAGTAAATTCACCTCTTTATTTAGAAATTTGTAACAGCGATGGTTGATTGCTAATTACGGTTTTAATCTAATAATATTTTGTATGAACCGCAGAGGACACAGAGGCGCAGAGGAAGAGTGAAGAGAGGAAATAGCTAATTTATAAAGTGCTTTGGGGGTAGTATAGCCGAGGGAAGGCGCGATCGCGATCGCACCTTCGCTCTCTCCTCAACCAAGTATTTTTACTCAGTCTTAAATTTGTTTTCCGAAAACACAGTAAGTGTGATATCATTCTAAAACTCAGTCGGTTCTAGCGGGGAGCAGCCGCTAGAGGTAACGGGGAAAGTTCGGTGCAAATCCAACGCTGTCCCGCAACTGTAAAGGAGAAATCGCCCAAATCTCCAAGCCAGAACGCCCACCACTGTCTTAGAATAATAGTCCTAAATTCATCAGCGAGGTACATGATGACTACACCATCTCTTATTTCAGTTCAGCAACAAACAGCAAGCATTGCTTTATCAAAACCCGTGCAAGCGACACTCTATATCTCGCTGTGCGCTTTAACAATCTGGACAATTTACTTCACTACACATCCGACAGTTCACAACAAAGTGCATTCTCTACGTCATCACACTTTGATGGTTAGTTGCCATTAAAGCTGTCAGAAATAACGATCGGCTTTAAAAGCAGAAAACCAGAACGAAAATGTCAAAATTTAAGTTAATACCGCTCATCCTCACGTTTGTGATGAGCTTAATTGTCTGTGGTTGGGTAGGGTTTTCACAAGAGACAAAACCAACTGTGAGATTGATTGCTGAACCATCGGTGAGCCAAATTTTACCATTTGAGGCTGAGGCTACAGCGCCTCAGTCACCGGTGAAATTGACGCTGCAAGCAGTAGATAAATCAGGTAAAGCATTAGAAAATGCCCAAATTCACTTAACCATTCTAACTCCCCCTAAAAATCCCTGGTTTACCACAGATTTTCCCATTGTTGAAGGCACAAAGTTACTCGATATTGAAGCTAACGCGCCCAAAGGTGAGTTGCAAATTCAGCAAATGCTGCCAATTAGAGGAACTTATCAACTGTTGGTAAATGTAACGCCAATTGTGAAAAATGCGTTTGCTCCCATTGAGCAAACCCTAACGCTATCTGTTCCTGAAAATTGGCTCAAGTATCAGAACTTTATCATCCTAGCAACAATTTTACTTATGGTGGGATTAGCAGGAGGTTGGATTATTGGAGGAGAGCAAAAAATTCAGCCTGGAGAAATTGCTCCCCAGCGAGTTAGACTGTTATTGAGTGCAGCAATTGTGGTAGCGATCGCAGCCCTATTATACCTCAACATCAGCGCCGAGATCGCACAGTCTCATATGTCCATGCCCGCGTCCCATCTCTCTCACCATACAGCCAAACCTAATAACTTAGGAATTGTCGAAGCACAGGGATTTAAGGCGCAATTATCAAAAGATATGAGCGCCACAGTCGGAAAACTAGCAAACTTTGAACTGCAAGTAATCGATACCCAAACGAATCAACCTGCCACTGATATAAAATTCAATATCAAAGCCACTCAGTTGGAAAATCAGTGGATTACTTTTGCCTCTCAAAACCTGTCAGATGTTAGCGGGAAACTAGCTTGGCAACAACAATTTTTTGACGGCGCACCCCACCAAATAGAAATAGAAATTGCTCCCCAACCAAATGCCAAACGCCAATTTTCAACCTTCCTAATTTCCCAAGAAATAGAAGTAGAAGGAATAGCACCCCCTTTACTGGTAAGGTTAATTGTTCTTTGCTACTTCACCAGCATTATCTTAGTTGGCTTAATGTTAGGAATGTGGCTGCAACGCCGTCGAGTTTCCCGCCTCGCACCAACAAATAGTTAGGATTATAGCCAACATGAAAACCCAACATACTTTGTTTGTTTGCACAACCTGTGCTAGTATTTGGAAAGACGGGAAGCGAACGGGTAAAAGCGGTGGCGATCGCCTCTTAGAACAAATCTCGCACTTAGCAAACAATTGGGATTTGCGCGATGATTTCCGCATTCAAGAAGTCAACTGTATGAGTGCTTGCAATCGTTCTTGTACCGTTTCTTTTACCGCTTCTGGTAAATACACTTATCTATTTGGTGATTTACCTAGTAACGAGAGTGAAAGTGCAGCCGCCGTGCTAGAATGTGCCAGCCAATACTATGTAAAACCTGATGGTTTGTTGCCTTGGTCAGAGCGACCAGAACCGCTAAAAAAAGGCATCGTCGCTCGCATTCCACCACTACCGAATTAGGAGATTTCTTAGCTGCTTAATTTTTAGGTACGTAGTTGGGCTTTAGCCCTCTTTCGTATAATACAAAAGAGGGCTAAAGCCCAACTACATACCTTTATTTAATGTGACAGATATACTTGTAGGGTCGGCGATCGCCCTATGTTTAATTTCATTTTCCTTCTTCCTTCGACTATACAAATTACCTGACTTCCTATGAGCGCAAAAATTCCCGTTACTGTAATCACAGGCTTTCTTGGCAGCGGTAAAACGACCACAATTCGTAACTTGCTGCAAAACAATCAAGGGCGAAAAATAGGTGTAATCGTCAATGAATTTGGCGAAATAGGAATTGATGGAGACCTAATACGTTCCTGTCAAGTTTGCGATGAAGAAGATGCGCCCAATACAAATATTGTAGAACTCACAAACGGTTGCCTTTGTTGTACTGTTCAAGAGGAATTTCTGCCGACAATGCAGCAATTATTGCAGCGGCGATCGCAAATTGATTGCATCTTAATTGAAACCTCTGGATTAGCACTCCCTAAACCTTTAATTCAAGCATTTCGTTGGCCAGAAATCCGTACAGGTGCTACAGTAGACGGCGTAGTTGCAGTTGTAGACTGCGAAGCTATAGCAAATGGTACTATTGTGGGCGATCTCGATGCTTTAGAAGCGCAGCGACAAGCTGACCCCAGTTTAGACCACGAAACGCCAATAGAAGAACTATTTGAAGATCAGTTAGCTTGTGCTGATTTGGTGCTGTTAACAAAAGTAGATTTAGTTGACTCTCAAACCCAAATTAAAGTACAAGATTGGTTGCAACAACAGGTACAGAAAAGTGTAAAAATAGTACAGTGTCAAGGCGGTAAAATTAATCCGGATGTTTTACTGGGTTTTAATGCGGCTGTTGAAGATAATTTAGATGCTCGTCCCAGCCACCACGACACAGAAGAAGAACACGATCACGATGATGAAATCAATTCAGTGTACTTTATTTCAGAGCAGGAATTTGAGCCTCAAAGTTTAGTAGAAAAGCTACAAGAGTTAGTACAAAAGCAAGAGATTTACCGAATTAAAGGTTTTGTCGCTGTCCCTAAAAAGGCGATGCGTTTGGTATTGCAAGGAGTAGGTTCGCGCCTGGAATATTTCTATGACCGTCCCTGGCAAGCTTCAGAGCAACGGGAAACCAAATTAGTGTTCATTGGTCGCGAAATTGAGCAGTCTAAAATTCACTCATTAATCAGCAATTAGCCATTAGCCGTAGGGGCGGGTTTAGCAGATAACATTTGCAATAAACAGATAACTCCTCAACAAAACCCGCCCCGATCTTAGCAATTAGCAATTAGCCAATTAATTAATTAAATTTAGAAGCCTGTTTCGCCAGCAGCGCTGTAGCAGCAATACTTGTCAAAGGTCTGGAGAAAAAGTATCCTTGACCGTATTCGCAGTTATGTAGTTTCAACTGAGCTAATTGGTCGGCAGTTTCCACACCTTCCGCGATCGCATCCATCCCCAAATTGTGGGCAAGCATCACAATCGTCTGCACGATCTCCCCAGGGCCAATGTTACCGCGATCGCGCCCCTTCTTTCCCATCCGGCTGACAAAAGAACGGTCGATCTTCAAAGTATTAATCGGAAAATGATGCAAACGGCTCAAAGACGAATAACCAGTACCAAAGTCATCAATACACAATTGAATATTCAAAGCCTTTAATCGCTTAAGAATTGCCGTTGCATTAAAAGCACCTTCCGTAATTACACTTTCAGTAATCTCTAACTTCAAACTCCTGCCATCTAAACCAGTATCCTGCAAAATTTGCTTGAATTTATCAATCAAATCTGGCTGTGAAAACTGTTGGCCAGACAAATTAACGCTAATAGATAAAGGTGAATCGCAGGGGAACTGTAACTGCCACGCCCGCGTTTGGCGACAAGCTTCTCGCAGCACCCAACTTCCCAAAGGAATAATTAAACCCGTTTCTTCCGCCAGCGATATAAATGACGAAGGGGAAACCAACCCTCGATCGGGATGTTGCCAGCGCACCAGCGCCTCAAAACCATTGATTTTACCGTTTTTCAAACACACAATCGGCTGGTAATAAACCTGAAATTCTTGAGCCGAAATTGCCCGCCGCAAATCAGTTTCCAACTGCAACCTAGCTACAGCACCAGCATACATATCCGTATCAAACACAGCATGACGAGCCTTACCCATTGCTTTAGCTTGGTACATAGCAATATCAGCATCGCGGAGCAAATCTTCTGGGGAATAGCGAATGGGGCATCGGGAATTGCAAATTGGGGAGAGATAGCTTCGTTCCTCGCAATCCTGAACATTTTTATAGTGTAAAGACTGCGTACCAGTACCCGTCCAAAGTTGTAGGGATTGTGACTCTTTCAAATCTCGCCATTTCCTATTCTGCAATTCCCAATTCAGTACAATGCCAATACTAGCAGTGGTAAAGATTTCCTGTCCATTGAGGTTAAAAGGTAAAGTCAAATGTTTGTGAATGGAATCGGCCATCTGCGTCGCATCGATCGCATCTTCAATACCCTCAAGCAGGATCGTAAACTCATCTCCTCCTAGCCGTGCAATAGTGAAAGAAGCTGCAACAGAGGCATTAATGCCTGCTGCTTGCCTGTTAGTTACAGACTGTTGATTTTCTAGTAGCACACTATGTAAACGCTGAGCGAAAGCTATTAGCAATTGGTCGCCCACGATATGACCGAGACTGTCATTAATTACCTTAAAGCGGTCGAGATCCAGAAATAGTACCGCAAACCGATATTCTGACCGTTCTTTAGCTCGTTTTATAGCAAAACTAAGCCGCTCCATAAACATTAATCGATTCGGCAAACCAGTTAAAGCGTCGTGAAACGCATTGTGCCGCAGTTGCTCTTCTACCCGCTTGCGATCGGTAATATCTTCAACAATGCCTTCGTAATATAGCAATTCCCCCCTGCGATCGCGCACAGCGCGGGCATTTTCAGAAATCAAGATTGGTTGACCGTCACAGCGGTAAACTTGAGACTCAAACTTAGAAACTTGGTCGTGCAATTGCATCAAACTCGTAAACTCATTACGCCGATTTGGGTCAACATAATGTTTAGTATCGGCATTGAGTTTGTCGATCAGTTCGATAGTGTTGCTGTAGCCGTAGATCCGTGCTAAAGCGGGATTAGCACTGAGGTAGCGCCCGTTGGGGAGAGTTTGGAAAATGCCCTCAATGGCATTTTCAAAGATGCTACGGTATTTTTCTTCAGCTTGTCGCAGAGCTACTGTTGCTCGTTCCACTGCTTCGCGCGATCGCGCGGGAGCCTGCACCAGTACAAACACCAAAACCCCACTCAGCAACGCTAAAGCTCCACCCCCAACCCTCAGCCACCCGGAAATAGGAGATTGCCTCGGCCACCCACCTTTCGGAATTGCTGCCAATTGCCAAGAACCATTCGGCAAAGATACCTCTAGAACCACTGGATTTTGCTGAAAAACCGACGCATCCCCGCAAAATACCGCCCCATGAGTACCCAAACCGTCCTGGCCCCGTAGAGCGTACTGTAAAGAGGATGAGGGGGATGGGGAAGGTGGGGAAGATGGGG
>DATGYA010000228.1:0-5166 GCA_035298405.1 Kamptonema sp.
CTGATGGGTTCATACTTGCAATCTGGACGATCCTCATTGAGGTGATTGTAATTTGAATTGTTCGTCCACCGGAATTTGATAGCCATTTGCCAGTCGATTGGTAGCGTTTGCGGTTGCCACGATCGCCATCAGTTCCCCAAATATGGCATCATTCATTCCCTTGGCTCGCGCTGCGGCTGTATGAGAAGAAATGCAGTACGGGCAACCATTTGTAACGCTGACAGCAATGTAGATTAACTCGCGGGTCAGGGGATCGAGTTCTCCCGGAGCCGTCATCACCTCCTTCACATTCTGCCAGGTACGTTGCAGGGTAGGCGGATGGTTGGCGATCGCTTTCCAAAAGTTGTTGATATAATCCGTTTTGCGGGTTGCACGAATGTCGTCAAACACTGCGCGGACTTCATCACTTGCGTCTTCGTATTCAATCAAATCGGTCATAGTTGCACAGCGGTGGATCGCGGTTATTAGCTGTAATTTCCAGAGAAACTAAGAAACAAAAATCTAAGAAAGAAAAATGGGACACTCTCATCTTTCTTTCTTATTGCTGGTTTTTTCTCGCTAAGCTTGCTGATAATTGGGATGCCAAGCCAGCCATTTCTCTTCTAACTTCCTGGCGATCGCATCTGCAAACTTACCTAACAAAGCATACATGATAATGCTCAACACCACCACATCAGTTTGCATAAACTCGCGAGCATTCATTGCCATGTAACCAATACCAGAGTCCGCAGCAATTGTCTCTGCAACAATCAGCGTGATCCACATAATACCCAAGGAAAATCGCACTCCTACCAAAATCGATGGTAAAGCCCCAGGTAGAATAACTTGCAACAAAAGAGATGTCGGATTTAACCCATAGACTTTTCCCATTTCAATCAATCCGGGATCGACGCTACGGATGCCATGAAATGTATTGATATACATGGGGAAAAATACACCTAAAGACACCAAAAATAATCTTGCTTGATCGCCAATACCAAACCAGACAATTACTAGGGGAATTAAGGCGAGGTGGGGGATATTACGAATCATTTGCACAGAAGTATCTAGTAGCTTTTCAGCAATGGGAAAAATACCATTGAGAAACCCCAGCGCTAAACCAATTCCTCCCCCGATGGCAAAACCAACGATAGCACGCAAAGAACTAATACCGATATGGTGAAACAGTTCCCCAGTACTTGCCAATCTAATTCCGGCACTTAAAATACCTGTTGGTGCTGGCAAAATCCTTGTAGAAAGCCAACCCACCTGTACTAAAAATTGCCAGCTAACCAGCAGCACAATTGGTACAATCCAAGGAATTACCTGCTGAAAATAGGAATTTTTAAGCCATTTTTTGTTCATGATGCGCTGGGAGAAACAACTTGTTTTTGTGCAGGAAACTTTTCATTGGCAACAATTTCGCCAAAAGGACTATACATTTGCGGTTGATTTGCTGTCGGTTGGTTTTTCAACGGTAAGCGAGGGAATAGCAATTCAGCGACTCGATAGGCTTCTTCTAAGTGGGGATAACCGGAGAAAATGAAAGTTTCAATCCCCAAGTCGGAATACTCCAACATTCGCGCAGCAACGGTATCGGGATCTCCTACTAAGGCAGTACCAGCACCGCCTCTGACTAAGCCAATTCCTGCCCACAAATTGGGGCTAATTTCTAAAGCTTCGCGACTGCCTGCGTGCAGTTCCGTCATCCGCTTTTGCCCTTCAGAATCCATCCTGGCATAAGCTTTTTGGGCCGCTGCGATCGCATCTTCATCGACATATTTAATTAATCGATTTGCATCCTCCCAAGCTTCGCTTTCTGTTTCGCGGACAATGACGTGAAGGCGAATCCCAAACCGCACAGTTCTCCCCTGTTCTGCTGCTAATTTTTTCACAGCTTCAATTTTTTTTGCCACTTGTTGCGGTGGTTCTCCCCAAGTCAGGTAAACATCAATATGTTTAGCTGCAATTTGTTGAGCGATTGGCGATGAACCACCGAACCACAAGGGAGGATGGGGAGTTTGTACGGGTGGAAAAAGAACTTTCCCCCCTTTAATTTGCAAATATTCACCGCTAAAATTTACTTCTTTATTTCCCTCATAAGTAAAGTTACTCCCTTCAAGTATTGCTCTCCAAACTGTGAGAAACTCATCCGTTAATTCATAACGAGCATCGTGACTGAGATGCACTCCATCTCCTGCTAACTCTACCGGATCTCCCCCCGTAACAACATTAATCAGCAAGCGTCCCTCAGATAATCTATCAAAGGTTGCTGCCATCCGTGCCGCTACCCCAGGAGACATTAACCCCGGACGAATTGCGACTAAAAAACGCATTTTTTCTGTAACAGCCATTAGCGATGAAGCTACTACCCATGCGTCTTCACAAGAGCGCCCAGTGGGAAGTAGAGCGCCTGTAAATCCTAAACGATCGACGGCTTGAGCGATTTGCTTTAAGTAGGAAAAACTGCAAGCTCGACCTCCAATTCCTGTAGCTAAATAGCGTCCGTCTCCGTGAGTGGGGATAAACCAAAATAATTCCATTTGTCGTATTCTCCCTAATTATTTATTGTTTAGTTACCTGAGCCACTTCGCTAATTTTTACCTGTTTGGGAAGCAGCTTCAAATCCAAAATTGCAAGTGTTGAAAACTAAGAAATGCAATAGCCATGCAAAAGCTGAGCTAATCATTACTGATAGCAAAATACGATATCTCGACCGATATACCGTAGTTATTTCTAGCAAGCTCCTATTATTCCACAGATGGCTTCAAAAATGCAAGCACATTCTGTAGATTTTTGCTGGTCTGACTTATCTAGTTGCTTAATTGATTAATATTCACAGGTAATCTATCAGTTGGGCCCGCAGGAGAAAAAGTAGCATCTAGTCCTGTAGCTATCTGCATAAAAATCTGAGATACCGCCGAGTTAGGATCTGCAAGGGTGAGAGGTTTTCCTGTATCACCACCTGTACAGATGCGCGGATCTATAGGAATTTGGGCAAGGAGGGGCGCTTGCAGTTCTTCTGCTAGCTGTTTACCGCCCCCACTACCAAAAATTTGCAGAGGTTTTGAATCGCGATCGCAAATTAAATGACTCATATTTTCAATAATGCCAAGAACGGGAACCCCAACTTGGCGAAACATATAAATATTGCGACGAACATCAGAAATAGATATTTGTTGAGGCGTAGTAACCAGAATCACTCCACAAATCGGACTTTCTTGCACAATGGTAATTTGAGCATCTCCGGTTCCTGGGGGTAAATCAATTAGTAAATAATCTAATTCGCCCCATTCTACATCTTGAATAAACTGAGTAATAATTTTGTGGAGAACGGGGCCGCGCCATGCTAAAGGGCGTTCTGGTTCGGCTAGTAAACCTACAGACATCAGTTTAATTCCCTGTGCTTCCAAGGGTAAAAATTTCTGACCTTTGGCAGTATTAATTGTCTCGATATCTGCTTGTCCTAACCCTAACATTTGCGGAATATTCGGGCCGTAAACATCAGCATCTAGTACGCCTAATTTTGCCCCTTGTAATTTCAAAGCGGCGGCTAAATTGACAGCAGTTGTAGATTTTCCCACTCCCCCTTTACCGCTAGAAATAGCTAACGTATTTCGCACGTTAGCTATCGTGCAAATTGCAATGTAAGTTTTTTTACACCAGCTTATAGGTGATAAAATAGATTCAATTTTTGCTTGTAAGTCTTGCTGATGGGAGCCAATATAAAGGCGCAAATAAATGTAATCATCAACAATTCGCAAATTTCGCACCATTCCCAAACTAATGATATCATTTTTGAGGGTGGGTTCGATAATTTGTTTGAGATAGTTTACAACTTCTTGCTGTCGCAATTCTCCCAGCGGATCGAGCTTTTCTGAGGGTAGATGCGAGTCAGTTTTTGGTAAGGAGGAAGAATTAACCATTGGGGGAATTTTGCAATAATTTTTGAATCTTTTGAATTGCTCTTTCAGAAAAGATAGAGACTTCTTTATCGGGATCGTCGAGGGATTGCTGTAGCGCATTCATGGCCGCAGGATTGCTAAGATTTCCGAGCGCGATCGCGGCTTCTTTTCGCACATCTGAATATTCATCAGCTAAGGATCTAATTAAAGCAGGTAGCACTCGTTCATCTGGCATTTTTTGCAAAGCTTGTAACGCGAATTTGCGGACTTGCCAGTGTTCGTCACTTACCGCCGTTTCCAGTGCGGAAATTGCCGCAGAATCGGCATGAATTGCCAAAGATTTAGCCGCATTTCGTCGCACTTGCCAGTCAGTATCGCTTTTGAGCGTTTGACACAAAATTGAGATAATTTCTGGATCTGTTAAATGTCCTAAAGTTAAAGCTGTCGCCCGACGAACATTGACATCTGCATCAGATATTAAAGCCAAAGCTTGGGGGCATTTTTCCACCTGATTGAGATAGCTGAGAGTGGTGACTGCTGTTGCTCTCAGTTCAGGAATTTTTGATGCGAAAAATGGTAAAATATCGGGTAAAGATTGAGCATCGTGAATCTTCCGTAACAAAGTTAAGATATTGAGTTGGATATTAACATTGTCGCGGCGAATGGCATCTAGGAGTTGCTTTAAGTCAGTGGGTGAAACTAATTCATTCAAAGCCGATAATGCTTCTTGGCGAATATCGACATCTGCGGAACCTAGACACTCAATTAAAGCGGGAATAGCGATAGGGTTGCCAATTTCCCAAAGGGCAGATATGGCAATTTTTTGAACAGCGCTACTGTCATCGGATAGGGCAAGAAGTAGGGCATTTGTAGCTTCTTCATCGCCCAAATATTGCAGATTTTTAACAGCAACAAGGCGATCGCTGAGATCGGGCGATCGCAACATTTCCAACCATTGATTTAATTCGCTATCAATCTCAGCATTCATCAGCTTTAAAATTCCTAAAAATTAGAACAAAGTTAGCGCAACAAGAAAGGTATTTTCACCGTAATTGCATTAGTTGGACATTCTTTTTCACAGGGTAAGCAAAACCAACATTCATCGTATTTCATGTAAGCTTTGCCCGTTTCTGGATTTTTGGCTAATACATCCAAAGGACAAACATCAATGCAGACATGGCATTTTTCTAAACACTTAGACTCATCTACAGTGACGGGAACATCAACTCGTTGTGTAATTAAAGCCATAGTTAGTTGCGATCGTTAATTGTGAATAAACAAA
>DATGYA010000229.1:0-4982 GCA_035298405.1 Kamptonema sp.
ATTACCTTTTCAGTCAAACGATCCGATGGAGTTAGTACATTGTCATATTGCAAAACCAGCACCGTTAGTCCATGAAATTAATCCAAACATTCCATCTGTCCTCTCAGAAATTGTCAGTAAATTGATGGCAAAAAATGCCGAGGAGCGATATCAAAGTGCATTAGGGTTGAAATACGATCTAGAAAATTGTTTAACTCAGCTACAAGTTTCTGGTGAAATTCAGAGTTTTAAGATTGCACAGAGGGATGTATGCGATCGCTTCATTATCCCTGAAAAACTCTACGGTCGAGAAACTGAGGTTCAAGCATTACTTAAAGCCTTCGATCGCGTTTCCCAAGGCAGTTCAGAACTTATGCTAGTGGCGGGATTCTCTGGGATTGGCAAAACCGCTGTAGTCAACGAAGTCCACAAACCCATTACCCAGCAAAAAGGCTACTTCATCAAAGGCAAATTCGACCAATTCAACCGCAACATTCCCCTGTCAGCCTTTGTCCAAGCACTGCGCGACTTGATGAATCAACTACTTTCAGAATCCGATCGGCAGTTACAAACCTGGAAAGAAAAACTGCTCAAAGCCCTAGGAGATAGCGGTCAAGTACTCATCGATTTAATTCCTGAACTCGAACGGATTATTGGATCACAACCTCCCGCTCCAGATCTTTCCGGTGAGGCAGCCCAAAATCGCTTTAACCTCCTGTTCCAAAACTTTATTCAGGTTTTTGCGAAGGTAGAACATCCCCTAGTCATCTTTATCGATGACCTGCAATGGGCTGACTCCGCCTCTTTGAACCTCATGCAAAGTTTGTTGACGGAAGCCCAATCTCACTCTCAATGTTTATTAGTCTTAGGAGCCTATCGAGATAATGAAGTGTTTCCCGGTCATCCCTTTTTGATGACAGTTAACACCCTAGAAAATGCCGATGTCACCCTTGAAACTCTCACCCTCAGTCCCTTGAGTGCTGATAGCCTCAATCACCTAATTGCTGATGCTTTTCAAGCCTCACAAAGCGCTGTGCAGCCCTTAACCAAGCTGGTCATGCAAAAGACGCAGGGCAATCCGTTTTTTGCGACCCAATTTCTCAAGGCATTACACCAAGATAGTCTGATTACGTTTGACCGGGAGGTTGGTCACTGGCAATGCGACCTAGTGCAGGTACAGGATGCAGCCTTAACCGATGATGTGGTGGAATTCATGGCTTTACAGTTACGAAAACTACCCGTTACCACCCAAGAACAGCTTAAATTTGCCGCTTGTATTGGGGCAAAATTTGATCTCAAGACTTTAACAGTTGTTTCAGAACAAGACGACATTCAAGTAGCTTTGACTTTGTGGTCGGCGCTCCAAGAGGGGCTGATTGTGCCGGAGGGTAAAATCTATAAGTTTTATTTGAATGATGACCCATCCCAAGAGCATCGATCCCTGAGTGACGAGATTTCTGAGCAAATTCACTATCGATTTTTCCATGACCGCGTGCAACAGGCCGCCTACTCACTAATTCCTGAAGACCAAAAACAGGCTACTCACCTCAAAATGGGTCAGTTACTCCAAACTCGTTTGTCAGCAGCAGAGCGAGAGGAGAAGTTATTTGATATTGTCAGTCATCTAAATCTAAGTTGTGGGTTGCTGAGTCATCAAGCCGAACGTGAGTCTTTGATTCGACTAAATCTAGCTGCGATCGAAAAAGCGAAAAAGGCAACCGCTTATGGCGTGGCGAGAGACTTGGTGACGGTGGGACTGGAATTACTCTCGGAAAATAGTTGGGAAACTCAGTATGAGTTGAGCTTAAAACTCCATGAGATCGCCGCCGATGTGGCCTGTTTAAAGGCTGATTTTGAGGAAGCAATTGCACAAGTTCAACAGGTGTTGGATCGGGCTCAGACGGTCTTGGATAAAGTGCCTGTTTACATGGTGCAAATCAGGGTTTTGACGGCTCAGAATCAATTGGCGGATGCGATCGCCATTGCTGCCCAAGCCATCACTCAATTGGGGATAGAATTTCCCTCAGACATCACACCAAGCCTAACTCAACAAACCATACAAAATGTGGAAGTCGCGCTAGAGGGGAAAGTCATTGAGGATTTAGTCAACTTGCCTGTAATGACTGACCCGACCATGATGGCTGTCATGGAACTGCTGGGAATAATCATGCCAATGGTATTTATAGCTAAACCCACATTTCTGCCCTTTGTTTGTGCGAACATTGTGAGCCTGTCGATCGAGTTTGGTAATGCACCTGTTTCGAGTGTTGGCTATGCTACCTATGGCTTGGTTTTAGCGACGGGCTTGGGTCAAGTAGAGCGAGGCTATCGCTTGGGAAAAATGGCTTTAACTTTAATCGACAAGCTCAATACAAAAGCGTACAAGTGTCTGACAATCATTTTTTTTGCTGCCTGTGTCCAGCATCAAAAAGAATCTATGATTTCTATGGCTGCTTTGCTCAAGCAGGGATATTTAGCAGGAATAGAAATCGGTGATTTTTTGTATTTAGGCTATTCTATGGCCCACTATGCCTATGCGTATTTCTATGCTGGAAAGGAATTGTCTGGACTTCAATCAGAAATCGCTCAGCTTTGTTCGATCGTTGCTTCACTAAAGCAGAATAATTCCCTAGCCTACTTAACAATGAGCCAAGAATTCTTTGGGCGCTTGCTTGAAAAAAACGATCGACCAACTCTCTTGATTGGAGATGCTTATGACGAGACGAAAATATTCCCAGAGTACCTTCAAAATAAGCAACTAACAGGCTTGGGCATTGCTTACACCTACAAGCTGATCTTGGCTTATTTGTTTGGTGATTATAACCAGGCTGTTGAATATATCAATGAAGTTAACCAATATTTAGGTAGTATTGTGGGAATGCTGCATATTCCCGCCGTGCATTTCTATGGGGGATTAACCTATTTAGCGGTGGCAACCGGAAAGTCTGAGGATGAGCAGTTACAACTACTTGCTTTAGCAGAACAGCATCACGCTAACCTATCAACCTGGGGAGAGAATGCCCCTATGAACTACCAGCACAAGGTGGTTCTCTTGGCAGCAGAAAGATGTCGAGTTTTGGGCAATATCTCTGAGGCAATTGATGGCTATGAGCGGGCCATTGCAGGCGCTAAAGCCAACGGTTTCATTCAAGAAGAAGCCTTAGCAAATGAACTTGCAGCTAAATTCTATCTCGATTGGGGTAAAGAGAAAGTCGCCGCCAGCTATATGCAAGAAGCATATTATTGTTATGCCCGTTGGGGAGCAAAAGCCAAAGTCGCCGACTTAGAACACCGCTATCCCCAATTGCTTGCGCCAATATTAAAGCAAAGCCGTTCGCTTCTTTCTACTCACGAAACTATCTTCACTTTGGGAACTGTGACATCTACCAGTTCTTCCAGTTGTAGCAGCAGTGTCTCAGATATTCTAGATTTAAAAGCGATTCTCAAAGCTTCTCAAACTCTCTCAAGCGAAATCGAACTAGAAAAACTGCTGGCATCGTTGCTTTCTATTGTCATTGAAAATGCGGGGGCTGATAAATGTGTATTAATGCTGTTGCGAGACAGTCACTTGCTAATTAAAGGCTCAATTACCCAGGCAACAGAGCCAGTTGTGTTGCAGAACCTTCGGGTTGAGGAGAGTGAAGAGATACCCCACAAGCTCATTTACAAAGTCAAGCATAGTAATCAAACTGTTGTGTTGATTGATGTAACAGCAGATCCGATTTTAGCGAATGACCCGTATATTGTACGTCAACAGCCTCAGAGCATCTTGTGCAACCCGATTTTGCATCAAGGTAAATTATTGGGCATTTTATATCTAGAAAATAATTTAGCCAAGGGAGCGTTTACGAGCGAGCGCGTGGAACTCCTAACTTTACTTTGCGCTCAAGCTGCTATTTCCCTAGAAAATGCGCGACTTTATGAGCGATCGCAAACCTATGCTCAGCAGCTAGAGCGAGCATTACATGACTTGCAGCAAAGCCAATTGCAAATGATTCAAAGCGAAAAGATGTCGGCTTTGGGTAATTTAGTTGCAGGGGTGGCTCATGAAATTAATAACCCTGTTGGCTTCCTTAATGGCAATATTGCCCCAGCCTTAGATTACATCAACGATTTGTTTGGATTGCTCGATCTAGTGCAACAAAAATATCCCCAAATACATCCAGAAATTCAAGAGGAAATAGAAACTATTGAACTTGAATATATTCGAGAAGACTTACCAAAATTAGTCGGTTCGATGCGAGAAGGTGTGACGCGGATTCAAGACATTAGCGTGAGTCTCAGAAATTTTTCTCGTGCTGATAGCGATTCTTCTGTAGCTTGTAATATCCATGATGGAATTAATAGCACTATATTAATCCTCAAACATCGCCTCAAGGCTAATGATACTCGTCCCGAAATCCAAGTGATTAAAGAGTATGGTAATTTACCGCAAATTGAATGCTACGCCGGACAGTTGAATCAGGTATTTATGAATATTTTAAGTAATGCAATAGATGCTGTAGAAGAATCAAATCAAGGGCGTAAGTATGGAGAGATTGTCAATAAAATTACTGTGAAGACTGAGTTATCAGACGATAAAAAACAGGCGATAATTATGATTAAAGACAATGGGATTGGTATGAGTGCTGAG
Source organism: Kamptonema sp. (assembly GCA_035298405.1). Lineage (GTDB taxonomy): Bacteria > Cyanobacteriota > Cyanobacteriia > Cyanobacteriales > Microcoleaceae > Kamptonema. The sequence continues at coordinate 4,613 of DATGYA010000229.1, forward strand.
GTGCAATCTAAGATTTTTGAGCATTTATTTACAACTAAGGGAGTAGGCAAAGGTACAGGGTTGGGACTCGCGATCGCACGGCAAATTGTCGTCGAAAAACATGGCGGTTCCCTTCAGGTCAAGTCTATACTAGGAGAAGGAACTGAATTTATCATCACCTTGCCAACTAAATCTGAACAAAATAGTTAATTGACAGACAGCATTCCAACTCATGTAACAACCACTCACCCATCGATCGTCAAAGGAAAACTGCCATGAATTACTTCCACCAAAATAGCCAACCCCATCTCAACTATCAAATTCTCAACTATCAAATTCTTGAAACAGTTTATTCAGGAAGTCGTACCTTAGTATATCGAGCTATCCGTAC
>DATGYA010000230.1:0-3155 GCA_035298405.1 Kamptonema sp.
GAATGAGCGATCGCACAGGTACGCCATGACCTTTAACTCATGGCTGAGTTACTACTTTACCCAAGTAGCCAGGGGTTCTTTGTTCTTTTACTTAAGAACCTATTAACAACATCGACTCTCACTTTTCAGGCTTCTAGCCCACACCCTTACCTCGATTCACAGGTAGCCGTATTGCTTGCTAGTTGCCACACTAACATCGGCTTTACACCAGGCAATTATGGTGTCTGTTTCTCTCCTTGTGGTCATGAACTGCTAACTACCTCTTTGGTTAGTCCCTTGCTGTGAGGGCAAAACGGAATAGGTCACTGGACAATACCACGATTGGTTACGTGGTGTTTCGCCCTATCTACCCGTTTGTTTAACTTGTTTCCTGTCACTGTTGACATCTTCGGCAGATGCTACCAGTAGCAATTCATCGTTAAACGCAGCTACGTTTACTACTGCCTCGCCTACTTCGCGTCCAGTTAGCTTTTTGACGGCCTTGGATTGAATGAGAGTCTTTACTTTTTAAGGTTCTGCACCTAATCTAACACATTCCCCCCCACCAAGTACAATACCTTAATAAAACTTGTACTGTATCTAGTACAAACACCAAAGATTGTGGTAATATGTTGGTGTTGTTTCCAAGGACTTTCGCACAGTCTCAAGCAACGTATCAAATAATCATCTATCAATGGGGAGTGCTTTCATTCCCCATTCTTTACCAAGTACTTTACCAAGTAGTTAGTATTGCACATGAAAAAACTTTTAATCATTGACAAAGATCAAACCCTGGTTCGTTCCCGTTTGGGTGGCGAGAGCTTTGTACAGAAGCCTTGGGATCAGGTTCCGATTGAAGGCATGGCTTACAAGCTCAATAAGCTTTACTTTGAGCATGGCTGGCGGATTGTAATTGCCAGTAATCAAGGGGGAGTAGAGGCAGGAAAGAAGTCTTTAGAGTCAGCGATCCTTGAGATGGAATATTGCTTGGAATTATTCTCTACGATCGACTTCGCTTTATTCTGCCCGGACTATGCGGGGCAATTCTGCTACAGGATTAATCGAGATGATAGCACTATTAAGTATGACGATTGTTCTATTGACCCGGACGACGAACTAACTCCTTTGTCGGGTCAATATCGCAAGCCAAATCCGGGGATGCTGTTACTGGCTAAACATATTTACCAGCCTGAGCAATGTTTATTCGTAGGCGATCGATTGGACGATGAGGGAGCAGCAGCAAAAGCAGATATCTCTTACCTGCACAGAAATAAGTTTTTAGAGTTGGATGTTGCAGCGATCGACAAATTAACCTAAGCTAAAACCAACAAATTAAAAGCCGGGACTCCCTGAGAAGAGTTAATCCCGGCCTACACCCTGAAGGAGTGCAACCATTATGTTACTTGAAAAGGCTGCTAAAAATAAGTATTTTCGCCCTTTTGCGGAAGATTTAGAGGAGTACGATCCGATTCAGCTATACCGAGAATTGGCTGGGAAAATGACTCAATACGATTACGCTCAGTCGATTGGGATTGATTACGATAGCTTTCGACGCTGGTGGCAAGGCACATCAATTCCCCGCAATGCCGTATATTTTCGCCGTGCTTACGAACTTAGGAAAAGATACGTCGATCGAGGCTGGCTATAAATCCCCCGCAATTGTCCCTACCCCTCACGTGAGGGGTTTTTTATTATCAAAGGGTGTTAGCTGGTTAACACCACCGCACGCTAGTTCAGACGGGGTTGACAAAGCTGGCTAACACGAAAGCACATTGACTTTAATTATGCCAACCATCATTGACATACCAACCTATGAAGTAAACGGACAGACTCGATTCACCAAAAAGGCAGCTAGGGATTTACTCAAAATCAGTAACAGAGGGCAGTTCAACCAATATCTAGAAACATTAAATATCTGGATTATTGGATGGCATGAAATCAAAGAGATGTTAGCTCTCAAGCTATTCCTAGCTGCTAACTACGGCTACCACTCCCATACCATGTGGGGCAACCTAAACCAAGAGCAAAGGGCGATCGCCTTAGCCCATTTCCAGATAAACCTTAACCAAGAATTTAGGAGATTACAGGATGAATACCGAACGCAATCAAATACAAGATATGTTGAAGAATGCAGCACAGCAAAAGCCAGAAACAGTGCAGCAACAACCATCTCAACCCAAATCAACTAACAAGAAATCCAGAAATCAAACCACTCAAAATGCAAGAAATACCGCACAAGAAATGGTGGAAAATGCCCACGTATACGACTCTGAGGTATCGAGTGCAAGCTTCAGAGATGCGGCAATTCACGGAATGTCTTTCGGTCAAAAGAAGGTGGCTGTATTTGTAGCAGCTATGGAAAATACTTACGAGGCTGGAGTAAAGATGTATCTCGCCAGTTCAGCTAATAATAATGCAGCGCAATCTGAGGAATTAGATATTAAGGGAATCCTCAAAGAATCGGGGCTAGATGTTGATGCAATGAATGAAGAATTGGGAAAGCAGATTGCACGGGCAAATCAACAACTAACCTTGCCATCCACCCAACCACTATTCCTGCTATCCTCGGCAGATTAAAAGCTTTAGAAGAACGCTTGCAACAGCAAGAATTAGTCGGGAAATATCTCGTATCACTGAGTATTTCCCGAATCCCAAAACCAAGCAAGGAACAATTGGAAGAATGGCAGCAACACAGCGAGCTACTGGGATTGTTTTAGAGAAAGAGGATGAAGAATATGTTTGGAGATTTCATGCAATTCTTGAGCCAATTAATTCAACCTCTAATGTGCGAGAGCTTGGCTTTATCGATGCTATAAAATCGCCACCAACCACCATTAATATTACGTCTTTTTCCTGCGGTGGCGACCTTGCACCAACGACGCACCGAGGCTTTCAGGCGGTGCAGCACCAACCTTGCACCACGTCGCTACCAACATCTGCACCAAAGGAAATTAATCCTGCACCGCTAATCTTTGCGGCATTAATGATAGGAATAGCTACCTTTCACGGATGGGGTTTTTACCAATATTATCGAGGTTCGATTGATAACAGAATGGAGTGCAAGCAATGAATACACGCACAGCAGAAACAGAATTACATCCACCAACAATCAATAATTTTGAACCTGTCCACAGCTACCAAGAATTAATTGATAAGGTGGACAACTTGGAGAGACA
>DATGYA010000231.1:0-3246 GCA_035298405.1 Kamptonema sp.
CTGGCACCAACAATTGGATGTCCGCTTTGTATTTCGATAACACTCCTGAACGGGCGGAACAAGAGCGGCAACAACAGGATGCCATTCGTCGTGCTGAGGAAGAAGCCAGTCGCGCAGAAGAAGAAGCCCGTCGTGCAGAAGAAGAAGCCCGTCGTGCAGAAGAAGAATTAAGGCGAATTGAAGAGGAAGTGCGGCGGCAAGCAGAGGAAGAACAAAGACGGCGGATTGAGGAGGAACTGCGCCGGATTTTAGAAGAACAACGTCGCCGACAGGAGCAACTGCAAGCAGCTATCAGCCAAGTTACCCAGAAAGTAGGGGACTTAGGTAAAGCAATAGGTAGCTATGTCAATAATGGTGTGACTGTCTACCAAACTGAAAGAGGGATTTTGTTGGTTCAGTCCGATGGCCGTTCCGCTTTCTACGAAGCAGGAAAGAAAGTTGCAGAGTTTTTCGATCCAAACAATCAACTAACACCTGTTGGGTATCTAAAAGATAAATTTTTGAATTCTGACCTGAAAACAGGTTTAGAGTGGTCTGCACTTGGGCTCGATCAAGGCAAGGACTTGTTATCGGATTGGGGTAAAAAATTATCCTATAAAGCTGTTTACCCTGACTCAAATGGTTTTGTACTGCCACGTTATGGAATATTTTCTAACTATGTAGATGAATCTTTGGGATTTTTGAGCAAAACCGCCAACAATTGGGAAGAATTTTTAGCTTTCAACAAATTTAATCCTGGCAAAAATGGATTTTTGCTACCCAGGGTAAACACTACATGGTGGTCAAAGTTTGCTAAAGGTATTGGACCTGTGGGTGCAGTGATTGGACTTGCTCCATTAGCCTATGAGTATTTCAATGCTTCAGATCCCACTAAAAAGCGTGAAGTGCTAGTTAAGGGTGGATTTGAAACAGCATTTACTATGCTTGGTGGGGGCGTAGGTGCTGTTGTTGGCGGTGCAATTGGCGGACCAGTTGGTGTGGCGGTTGGTGGTTTCGTCGGTGGTTTCGTTGGTGGCTACTTAGGCTCATTAGCCGGAACTTGGGTCAACGATAACTGGGATACAACACTTAAGCCTCTCACAAAACCTATAGAAGATGGCTTTAATGCAGTTTCATCGTTCACGAGCAATACCTTTGAAGCTGCCAAAAAGAAAGCAGAAGAAACCAAGCAAAAAGCACAGGAATTAGCAGTAAAAGCTAAGACAGCGTATGAGGCAGCTAAAGCTAATGTGCAGCAGGCAAAAGCTAGTTATCAAACTTTCAAGCAGGAGATTCAAAAGCAAACAACCCAGATTGTCCAACAGTCTCAGCAAAAGCTAAAAGAAGCTGCTCAGAAGGTATTTAACAAAGTTGTCCAGAATCCTGTTGTCCAGCAAGGCGCTAAAGTTGTCAAGCAGATCGCAAACTATGCTCAAAAAGCTGTCAAAACAGTGGGCAACATTATTAATGGAGCCAAGCAGTTAGTTAACAATGTCATTGATACTGGCAAGCAAATTGTAAACAATGTGATTGAAACTGGCAAGAAAGCTTATCAGGAGGTGAAAAACTTTGTAGTTAACACCTATGAGACTGGTAAGAAAGTTGTGACTGAAACCTATAACAAGGCTGCTGAAGCAGTTAACACTGTCAAGAATACTATTTCTAATGGTTTCAATGCAGTCAAATCATTCTTCGGCCGATAGCTATGGGTCAAAGTTAGATGTTGAGGCGATCACCCTTCTTCCCCTCCCCAAAAGTGCGATCGCCCCCTCAACCTTTCCCATTCCTCAACTGTCAATTTCCAACCCTAAAAAAATCATCATTATGCCCGCATCTACCCGTATCAACAAATTATCTCCTCTCAGCTTCGGCTTAAGTCTGTTAAGCGCGATCGCCCTTTCCCTACCCCAATCTGTTCAAGCACAAAGCCTTACTCTCAATCAACAACAGCCGCTTAATACACCAGAAGTAACACCTATATCTAGCAACAACGGAATTGCTCTCGATCGCACAATCCCAATATCTGAATTGCCACCAGAAGTTGCCCGTCTTGCTTTAGAAAGTGTTGCTCAAACTTCGGGTTTAGCAGTTTCCAACTTGCAAATTGCCAGCGTTCGCTACATCGCATGGTCAGATGGTTGCAGGGGAGTATATCGACCAGGTTTTATGTGTAGCATGGCTCTAGTTGATGATTGGATTGTTACTGTAGGAAGCGGCGAACAAAATTGGGTTTATCAAAATGGTTCAGCAGCTCTTGTAGCTAACGAACCCGGTTCATCTCAACAAAATCCCATTATGCCAAATGTAACTCTACCCAATAGGTGGGAATTTACAGATGTTCCCAGACGTACATGGAGCGATCCACCAACAGCTTACGGTTTTCGCTATGAAATGACTTCGGACTCTGTATTTACTCAAATTCTTGATTTTCCTACTGGCTTTACCAAGCCTTTTACTGTGTTAGTAAAAGATGTTATTTTGGGTAAATTTACCGCCGGGAATAGCGTTAACTTTAGCAATTATAGCACTTTGCTGGGTAACTTGCTTGTTGGCAATGGCGTTAAAGAATTTAGCGTTACTGGTCTAAATGTCGATCCAAGCAATCCTGCTGTATTTCCGATAAAACTTGATTTTAATACGGAGACAGCTAATTTCAATATGCACGCACTACTTAACGAAGAATCGCAGCCAGTTCCCGAACCTTCAGAAATTACTGGTATAGTAACTTCTGCTGCTTTCTTTGGTGGTCTATTACTCAAGCGTAAACGCAAATCCGAAGTGGCGATCGCGAATGATGTGTAGTTGCTTTTAATATCAATAGGACTTACGCAAAACAACAGCACAAATTATAGCGGTTCATCAAATCTTCATCAAATCTTCATCAAATCTTCATCAAAACATTCATTTACATTAGCGAGGAAAAGCCTAATAATGGGGTTTATCAAAACTAATCACTATTTATTTCCTGCTACAAAGTCAAATCGCCCCCTGAAGTCTGAATACTAAGAGGGATTTGTAAAGTTTTATTACAAAGACTGAAATTTGGCATAAAAAGTAAGGCTTCGCTCCAGATAGATAATAAGCCAGACATCAGAGGCGATCGAGAGACCGGGTAGCTATTAGGGCATAAAAAGTGATGCCTACGGACTTCGGCGTGCAGTTCGACAAGCGTTCGACTGAGCCGCCGAAGTCTCACCGTCCGCTCAGTCGAACGCTGGCTAAGCCTACGCGCAATCCTGCTGTATTTCCGATAAAACTTGATTTTAA
>DATGYA010000232.1:0-4659 GCA_035298405.1 Kamptonema sp.
AGGAAATGAGTTACACTTAGCTAGTGTAAATTTTAGCTGCCAGATTAGCGAAATCTATCACAAAGTTCCGGGAGTAGAGCGTGACTAAGATTATTACTACTAACAATTATAGAAGGGTAAAATAATGATTAAAGTTCTTCACGTTTCAGACATTCACATGGGAAGTGGCTTGTCTCATGGAAAAACTAATCCAGAAACAGGTTTAAATACTCGGCTAGAAGATTTTACTAGAACGCTAGGTCGCTGTATGGATAGGGCCATTTCTGAACCAGTTGATTTGGTTGTATTTGGGGGAGATGCTTTTCCTGATGCTACGCCGCCGCCATTTGTGAAAGAAGCTTTTGCTACTCAATTTAGACGCTTAGTTGATGCTCAAATTCCGACAGTATTGCTAGTAGGAAATCACGATCAGCATTCCCAAGGACAGGGAGGTGCGAGTTTAGGAATTTACCGTACTTTGGGAGTACCTGGGTTTATTGTAGGCGATCGCCTAGAACTCCATCACATCCAAACCCGCAACGGCCCAGTACAAGTTATCACCCTTCCCTGGCTTACCCGTTCTACCTTGATGGCGCGATCGGAAACAGAAGGCCTTTCCCTCGACGACGTTAACAAATTACTCGCCGATCGCCTGAGAATCGCAATGGAAGCCGAAATTCGCCGCCTCGATCCAGAAATACCAACCATACTGCTTGCTCACCTAATGGCAGATCGAGCTAACCTCGGCGCTGAACGTTTTTTAGCTGTTGGCAAAGGTTTCAATATTCCCCTGTCAATGCTAACTCGCCCCTGTTTCGATTATGTAGCTCTCGGTCACGTTCACAAACATCAAAATCTTAACAAATCGAACGACCCTCCCGTGATCTATCCCGGCAGTATTGAGCGAGTTGATTTTAGTGAAGAAAAAGAAGACAAAGGCTTTGTACTTATTGAACTAGAGCGTGGGAAAGCAACGTGGGAATTTTGCGCTTTACCCGTGCGAGATTTTTGTACTATTAAACTCGATGTATCTCAAGCTGAGAATCCCCAAGCAGAATTAGTTAAAGCCATTGAGAAAAAAACGATTAAAGATGCAGTGGTGCGGTTGATTTACCAGTTGCGATCGGATCAATTAGACGCGATTGATAATGCTCAGTTGCACAGCGCTCTCAGCGAAGCGATGAGCTACAACATTCAGCCGGAATTAGTCAGCCAGTTAGCTAGACCTCGCTTACCAGAACTTGATTCTAGCAACAGCATCGATCCCTTGTCAGCGCTGAAAACTTATCTGGATAGTCGGGAAGACCTCAAAGACATAGCAGAAAATATGTTAGAGACAGCGAACAGTTTGCTTGCTCGCGAAGACCCACTTATGATGGAGTTATAAATGACATAAATCACAGGGCGACGTGACAGGGATCGTCGCCATCTACTACAGATCGGATATCTTCTTGATTATTCTTTTCATAAGAGATGCTATAAATGCAAATCATCCGTTGGGAAGATACAGCTCAAATCTTAAATCGAATACCTTGATTTTATAGATAGAGTTAACGGATGTAGGGCGATGTTAAATAACACAAATTTTTTTACAAATCAAATTCTAGAGTTATATGCTCAAGTTTCTTGTAGTGGTCAACTGACTCGCACAGAGAAATTAGAACTAGAGTCTGCTTTGTTGAATGGTTCCATAGACACAGAAGAGAAAATAGCCATTCAACGCTTGTTTTATGCTTTGCGTCGAGGCTACTTTGAGCTTGTAGATGGCTAATAGTTAGAGTGCAACTACTACGAAGCCTTAATTGATTTATTTGTACTCCACAACTTAGGGTAATTCTTTTTTTCTATACCTGAGCGCCTGTTCAATTTTTTGAATGAGGAATCGCGAATCCCGGTGTTGTACCAACTTTTCTAACTCCGATACTGCTGCTTCAGACCTTTCGATTTGTTTCACTAAAGAATCGCCAGTGGCAGTGTCAACATTTCTAAGGTGCTCTTGTAGAATTGGAATTAAATTAGGATTTTGATATTGAGCAAATTCCTCTAATTCTGACAGCGCCATCTCTGCCCGTTCTATCTTTTGGCTGACGCTTCTGGCAACATTCGCGCTTCCTCTGGCAGTTTCACTTAGTTCTTGAATGCGAAGTTTAAATCGGCTGCCAGTTTGTTCCATTTGATTGCCTACCTCAAAGGCTTGGCTTACCAGCCGATTAATTTCTACACTCACTTGGCTAAGTCCGCTGTATTGATTGCCCTGTTGGTTAGAAACGATCGCAGCTTGTACGGCCAAGTGCCGAACTTGTTGGATAATTTCCCCAACCAATTTAGCAGCGCTGTTAACTGATTCTAAGTCTTTACCTATTACCTTGGCAAGGTTTAAAGTTTTATCTGTATTGTTACAAATAAAATTAGAACCCTGAACAGTTAACTGGAAAGCTTGCTTGCCTTCTACACAAATTAATTGGGCAATGCGAATAAATTGCTGATTTAGCTGAGCAATTTGTTGGGCTTGTTTCAAGAGTTCTGCTTGTTCAGAACTATCACTCTGGCTGGGCTTTGGTTTGCTCTTGATAGTAGTTTCTAGGAGTTGGTTGTATTCCTTAACTTTGGCTTGTTCTAGTTGAATTTGTTCAATGTAGTGCTGCGCTTCTAACTTTTGCTGTTGAATCATCTTATTAGCTTGGGCTAAAATTTGAGACTGAGCTAATAGTAGAGCGTGAATATCGAGCAGGCGGAGGCTGCGGTCTTCCAAAACCAAAATAATGGGTTCATAAACCAAGTCTTTTGGCCTGTTCAAAGCGGTTTGTGCTGCTTCATCAATTTTCCAATTTTCAGAGAGCACTAGAGGGGGAATTCTAATATAATCCAAAAGCAGCCTAATCGGTCGCTGCCAATAAAGCTCGACTCGATCCGGCAGGCTCATTTGTTCGCGGAATTTGACACGGGAAATCATTCCCAACATCTGGGATTCATGAGTAATAATTACTCCAGGCAGATCGGGTTGCTGCCCAAATGTTTGGGCTATGACCTGTCCGAGAGTTGTAGCACTCACTTGGAATTCATAGGAGGGCAAGTCCCCTAGTGTGGAATCGAGCGTTAGCTCAGCTAGGTTGCTCATGCAGCCTAAGACCATAGGTAAAAGTCAACAAACCGTATATCTCCGCATTATACTGGTTAATGCTAGATAAATTGATTCTGTTGTTCCCTATGATTTCGGTTGTACCTAAAAAAGGAATGGATGCCCGCCGCGTCTCCTGCTGGGTTTGCTGTGTGGTGATACATTAAGTGCTAAAGAAGTATATATTTTATCTCAATTTACATAATGTGCGGCACAAGTTACTGTGGAACTATTATAGATTTTCTGCAAATAAACCAGATAAATGTCTATTTTGATACCTGCAACCTTAACTAGGACTTTACCTCTAGGAACTTTTGACACTGTTCGCCAGCTATTGCAGCAAATGGCTCAACTTCCAGGGGCATTATTGCTGAGCGAAGAGGCAACTGTGCCAACGGATGCGATCGCGGCGGAGTTGCCACAACGCTTTACATTATTTGTGTCAGAGCAATTTAGCGCACTGTTATGGGTGCAGGGAGAGGGAGAGGGAGAGGGAGAGGGAGAGGGGCACAGGGAGAACAGGATTTTCTCGATCCAACATCCAAAATCTAAAGTTCAAAATTCCATAGTTCCTAAGACTTTATTAAATGTTGGTTTGAGTTTCGATCCAGAGGCGATCGCATCTTTTGGGTTTCAACTGTGCGACATCCACGCCAGGGAGGGAGTCGAGTTTTCAACCTCCATAGACGACTTTCAGGCTATTAGAAGGGTGCTACAAACAATAAAACCTAATAACGCGGTCTTCCAGAGTGAATTTACTCTGCAATTACTCGAAATTTTGGCTGCTGAAAGCTACGTAAAAGCCGACGATTTTTCAGCGTGTAAATCTGTGGAAGAGGCATTTTATTCACAACTTGAGCAAGAGCGGCTTTTGAATCAGGTGACGACTCAGATCCGCCAGAGTTTAGAGTTGCCCACCATTTTGTCAACGGCAGTCGAGCAGTTACAAAAATTTTTGCAGGTGGATCGGCTGTTAATTTACCAATTTGAAGACAGGGAAAATGAAATAGGGGATAGGGAGAATAAACTCAACCTGCAAGGCGGGAAGAGTCGAACATCTAAAAAATTATTTGGTCGCGTCACTTATGAAGCTTTGGCAAATGAAAAAATTTCTTCTGTACTCAACTTAACTGAAGGATTAAATTGCTTTCCTGACGTGCCAAACCATAGCGAAAAATATCGCAAAGGGTTTACCAAAGGTGTGGCAGATATCGAAACTGCATACAAAAATCATTCCTGTTTTTTAGAGTTTATGCGCTTGTGTCAGGTACGAGCTAAGCTAGTTGTGCCTATTGTAGTTCAAGAAGAACTTTGGGGGCTACTGATTGCCCATCAATGTTTTGAGGTACGGGAGTGGGAGGAGAGTAAAAAAACTTTTCTGAGGCAGATTACAGAACATTTGGCGATCGCAATTTACCAAGCCGAACTTTATGCAGAGTTACAACAGCAAAAACATACCCTAGAACAACGGGTAATTAAACGCACGCAGGAACTCCAAGATGCTCTCGCCGCCGCTCAATCAGCGAATATTACGAAAACTGAATTTTTGAACTACAATAGGC
>DATGYA010000233.1:0-11439 GCA_035298405.1 Kamptonema sp.
TCGTTATCTACTTATTCTCTTAAAAGAGGGACAAATGACAGTAAAACAAATAAATATTTACCTTTAGCAGAATTTCTTAACATTGCGCTCCAACTGACAGATATTCTCCACTATCTCTACCAAAATTGCGTCATTCACAAAGATATTAAACCTGCTAATATTCTGATTAACCCAGATACCAAACAAGTTAAATTAATTGACTTTAGTATTTCATCCCTGCTACCCAGAGAAACTCAAGAAATCCAAAATCCCAATGTCTTAGAAGGAACTTTAGCTTATCTCTCTCCAGAGCAAACAGGCAGAATGAATCGGGGAATTGACTATAGGAGTGATTTTTATTCCCTGGGGGTAACTTTCTATGAATTGTTAACAGGAGAACTACCCTTTGTCTCAGAAGATGCAATGGAATTAGTCCATTGTCATTTGGCTAAACAACCAATCCCCATCCATGAAATTAATCCCAAAATTCCCTTAGCTTTGTCAGAGATAGTCAGCAAATTAATGGCAAAGAATGTTGAAAACCGCTATCAAACCGCCTTGGGAATCAAGCACGATTTGGAGATTTGTTTAGAACAATTACAAGCCACAGGTCAGATAGAATCTTTTGAAATTGGTAAGCGAGATATTAGCGATCGCTTCACTATCCCCGAAAAACTCTATGGCAGAGAAAACGAAGTAAATCAACTATTAGCTGCCTTTGAAAGAGTCAGCACAGGTAACACCGAAATCATGTTAGTAGCGGGATTTTCGGGAATTGGCAAAACCGCAGTAGTTAACGAAGTCCATAAACCCATTGTCCGGCAGCGCGGTTATTTCATCAAAGGCAAATATGACCAATTTCAACGCAACATTCCCTTTAGTGCCTTCGTGCAAGCTTTTCGCAGCTTGATGGGACAAATACTGAGCGCATCCGATATAGAACTAGCTAGCTGGAAGGAGCAAATTCTGGCTGCTGTTGGTGAAAATGGACAAGTTTTGATTGAAGTCATTCCCGAACTAGAACAGATCGTTGGTTCCCAACCCCCGGTAATTGAGCTAGTTGGTAGTGCATCTCAGAACCGATTTAATCTGCTGTTTGGGAAATTTATTCAGGTATTCATGAAGGAAGAACATCCCTTAGTGATTTTCCTCGATGATTTACAGTGGGCTGATTCCGCTTCTTTGAACCTGTTGAAATTGTTGATGAGCGAGTCGGAAGCAGGCTATCTACTACTACTCGGAGCTTATCGGGATAATGAAGTTTTCCCAGCCCATCCCCTGATGCTAACCCTCAATGAGATTAGACAACGAGGTGTCAATCTCAATACTCTAAATTTGGCTGCTTTGCATGAATCAGATATTACCTGTTTAGTTGCCGATACATTGCAGTGTTCCCATGATATTGCTGCGCCACTTTCGCAATTCGTCTACCAAAAAACTCAGGGAAACCCATTTTTCACTATTCAGTTTTTATACGGACTGCATGATGAAGAAGGTATTATTTTCCATGATTTCTCTGGTCATTGGGAGTGTAACTTAACCCTGGTGAAACAATTAGCTTTAACGGATGATGTTGTGGAATTTACGATCCGAAGATTGCGGAGGCTGCCAAGAGCAACACAGGAAGTATTAAAGTTAGCGGCGTGCATTGGTAATCGATTTGATTTAGAAACATTAGCAATAGTCTGTGAAGCTACTCAAGATAGTGTGGCCGTAGAGTTGTGGCGATCGCTTCAAGATGGGTTAGTCATTCCAGAAAACTCAACCTACAAGTTTTTCTATGGCAATGAACGCGATCTAGAAGATGTAGAAGCGGTTAATAACGTCACGGTTAGTTATCTGTTTCTCCACGATCGCATCCAGCAAGCGGCTTACTCTCTCATTCCTGAAGGTTTAAAACAAGCAACTCACTTCAAAATTGGCAAACTTCTGCTGGCTGAGGGTTTGCCAGAGGAACAAGGTAACAAAATTTTTGCGATCGTCAATCACTTAAATGAGGGTTTTGAGCTGCATCAAAGTCAGGAAGAACGTTTAGAGCTTTTACGGCTAAACTGTATTGCAGGGACAAGGGCTAAAGAGTCTACTGCCTATGGAGTTGCTGTGAACTACTTTACAGTAGCTAAACGCTTGTTACCTCCAGATAGTTGGCAGCAAGACTACGAAAAGTCCCTCGAAGTTTATTTCAATCTCGCACAAGTTAAGTATTTGTCCGGGGATTTTCAATCTTCTCTAGAGATTGTTGAAACAATCTCTAACTTTGCTAGACGACAACTTGAAAGAGCCGAAGCCTTTAACCTAGCGATTATGATGTTCACCTTGCAGGGTCAGTACCTGCAAGCACTTCAGTATGGACAAAAAGCATTGGCTTGCTTGAATTTTGATTTATCAGAAATAGACTTACCAGAGCAACTTGAATCTTACCAACGGGAGATTCAATTGAAATTAGCGAATTGTAAGCCAGAGCAGCTAGTCGATCGGCCAGAGGCTACCGATCCAGAGAAACGCCTGATTATCAAAATCCTGAATAATTTAATCGTACCCGTTTATGTTCTACAGAAGGGAGAGCTATACTTTGTCGTTGCTCTATCAATGGTTTCAGTATCGCTAAACTTTGGCACGATCGGTGAATCAGGAAACGGATTTTCAGCCTATGGAATGTATCTGGGATTTTATCATGGCGACTATCAATTGGGCTATGAATTTGGAGTTTTGGCAGAAAGTTTAGCCAGACGATTTAGGCAAGCAGATAATCTCTGCAAAGCTTGCTATATGCTAGGGAATAATCTCCTTTCCTGGGTGCGTCCGTTGCGTTGCTCAGGGCCAATCTTTGATGAAGGATTAGCTGCTGGACTGCAGTCCGGGGAGATGGTTTTCTCAGGCAATATTTTAATGTACAAGCTGCTCAATCCATTTTATGCAGGAGAAAGCCTATTAGAAGTTAAGCAAAATCTTCCTGAATATTTAAGGTTTTTGGCCAAGAAACTTAACTATCAACTGGCGGTGGATGTCATTACTGGATTAAACATTTGGCTTGCTGAACTTACAGCTAGTCCTGCAAAGAATCTCCCGACTGAGCAGCAGCATCTTGAGGTATGTAAGATAAACAACAGCGACTATGCAATTTGCCATTATTTGCTCCTAAAAACTAAAGTTCTATGTTTTTATGGGCGCTATGCAGAGGCAGTGGAATCAGCACAGGGAGCTGAAAACCTTATTGGTACGATTACTGGCAAATATCAGGTTGCAGCTATCAATTTCTATCAATCTATTGCGATCGCTGAATACTGTCGGAGTCATTCTCTAGGTTTAGACAATAGTTACATCCAAAAAATTAAATCAAACCAAGCCCAACTCAGTATATGGGCAGCTAGTTGCCCTGAAAACTTTGCTCATAAGTACGATCTAGTTAATGCTGTTTTAAGTATTTTATCGGGACAGAAAGCAGAAGCAATTGAACTGTTCGATCGCGCGATCGCTCTTGCCAAAGCCAACGAATATATCCAAGAAGAAGCACTGGCTAACGAACTGGCGGCAAATTTTTACCTAGATTGGGGCAAACAGCGTATAGCTGGAGAATACATGACCAACGCCTACTATGCCTATGCCCGTTGGGGTGCAGAAGCCAAGGTTGCCGATTTAGAAAAACGCTATCCGCAATTACTTGCCCCCATATTAAAGCAAACCAATTCTCCTCTTTCCACTAGCGAAACTATTTTTGATTTGGGGAATGTCACATTCACCAATTCTGCCACTTCTAGCAGCAGTATCTCAGATACCCTAGATTTAAAAACCGTTCTCAAAGCTTCCCAAACTCTCTCAGGCGAAATCGAACTCGAAAAACTTATGTCATCGTTGCTTGAAATCGTCATCGAAAATGCGGGGGCTGATAAATGCGTGTTAATGCTCTTGCGCGACAATCGCCTGCTAATTAAAGGCTCAATTATCCAGGGAAAGCAACCATTAGTGTTACAAAGGATTCCCGTTGAGGAAAGCCAGGACATTCCCCACAACCTCATTTACAAAGTCTTGCACAACAATCAGACTGTTGTTTTAGTGGATGCAACAGAAGATCCCACCTTAGTTAACGATCCCTATATTATCCGTCAGCAACCGTATAGTATTTTGTGCAGCCCGATTTTGCATCAAGGTAAGTTGATGGGGATTTTATATCTAGAGAATAATTTAGCAAAAGGAGCGTTTACGAGCGATCGCGTCGAACTTCTCAACTTACTTTGCGCTCAAGCTGCAATTTCCTTGGAAAATGCCCAACTTTACGAACGTTCCTTAGAATCGCTGTCGGAGTTGAATGCGGCCCAGTCTCGCTTCCACAACTTAGTAGACAACGTGCCTGGAGTGGTTTTTCAATATTCTATGAGTGCTGATGGCATCCTCTCGTTAAACTACATCAGTGGTGACTGTTACAATTTCTACGAAATTACGCCAGAGCAAGCTGCTGCCGAACCGGGGTTTTTTGACAAAATGGTACATCCTGATGATGTGGCTTCTTACCAGCAAACTTACACTGATACCGTTCAAACTCAATCCCCCTGGTGCTGGCAGGGGCGAATCGTCACCCCTTCAGGAATTGTCAAGTGGATTCATAGCGAATCTAGAATTGAACGGCGTGCCGATGGAACGCTAGTTTGGGATGGATTGTTTTTGGATATTAGCGATCGCAAAATCGCGGAACTTAGCTTGCAACAAGCACAATTACAAATCATCCAAAGTGAAAAGATGTCTGCTTTGGGTAACTTAGTTGCTGGTGTTGCTCACGAAATGAATAATCCTTTAGGTTTTATCGCAGCCAGTCTTAAAGAAACTAAACCTACTATTGCCGAACTAATCGAACACTTGCAACTGTATCAAGAAACTTTCCCCCACCAGAACAAGCAAATTATCGACCATGCCGAAGAAATCGACTTGGAATATAGCTTAGAAGACTTACCTAAAATCATCGATTCCATGTCGGCGGCATGTGACAGGCTAAAAAATATCAGTACCAGTTTACGTACTTTCTCTCGTGCCGATCGAGATTACAAAGTGCCATTTAATATTCATGAAGGTATCGATAGCACGATTTTAATTCTCAAGCATCGCCTGAAAGCTAACGACCAACGTCCGGCGATTGAAGTGGTTACTAACTACGGTGATTTACCACCAATAGAGTGTTTTCCCGGTCAACTAAATCAGGTATTTATGAATATTATCGCCAATGCGATCGATGCAATAGATGAATCAAACATTGGGCGAAGTTTGGCAGAAATTAAGGCGAATCCCAACCGAATTACAATTACAACTTTCCGAGAAAATGAGCGAGTGAAAATTGCGATTGCCGATAATGGTTGTGGCATGAATGAATCAGTAAAATCAAAGATGTTCGATCATTTATTCACGACCAAGGGAGTAGGAAAAGGCACGGGATTGGGATTGGCTATTGCCCGACAAATAGTTGAAGAAAAACACAGTGGTAAAATTACGGTTAATTCTGTACCTGGTGAGGGAACAGTGTTTGCGATCGCTATCCCTATTAAATACTAAACTCACAATTATTGTTAAAATTTTGGCAAACAATAATCACAACTTTACTGTGTTTTCGATCACAATTTTTGTCCGATTGCGAAATAAAATTTAAAATTGAACTCAATCAGGACTGACGCAGCTCTTCAATATAAAGTGTGTGGGTGCGTTACTAATAGAGGTGTGGTGTCAGTGCTGTCAATACGATCGTTCAACTGTTTTTTAATAGAGGATTAGCCAGTATATGAATGGACAGCCAAATTTCCCAGGCTATCAAATCACCGAGCAATTATACGCAGGTACGCGCACCCTTGTCTATCGCGGTATCCGTAACAGCGACCAACACCCCGTCGTGATTAAGCTCCTGCAAAATGAATATCCCAACTTTACTGAACTCCTCCAGTTTCGCAACCAATACACCATTGCCAAAAATCTAAAATTTCCTAGCATTATCCAACCCCTGACGCTAGAACTATATCGCAATAGCTATGCCTTAGTGATGGAAGATTTTGGGGGAGTCTCTCTATCAGTTTATCTTAAAGCAATAATAGACGAAAGCCAAATTTATCAGTCTTTACCTTTAGCCGAATTTCTTAAGATTGCCATCCAACTGACAGAAATTCTCCACTATCTCTACCAAAACCGCGTTATTCACAAGGATATTAAACCTGCTAATATTTTAATTAACCCAGATAGCAAAGAAGTTAAATTAATTGACTTCAGCATTGCTTCATTATTACCGAGAGAAACCCAAACCCTAGTCAACCCCAATGTCCTAGAAGGCACATTAGCTTATATTTCTCCCGAACAAACTGGTCGAATGAATCGGGGCATTGATTACCGGACTGATTTTTATTCATTAGGCGTAAGTTTTTACGAAATCCTGACGGGAGAGTTACCGTTTCAAGCAAAAGACCCGATGGAGTTAGTATATTGTCATATTGCTAAACCGCCCAAATTAGTCAATGAAATCAATCCAGAAATTCCGGCAGTCCTATCAGAAATCGTCTCGAAATTGATGGCGAAAAATGCCGAAGACCGCTATCAAAGCGGATTAGGATTGAAATGGGATCTAGAACAATGCTGGCAGCAATTACAAACAAAAGGTCGCATTGAAGCTTTTACTATTGCCCAACGAGATTTGTGCGATCGCTTCATCATTCCCGACCAACTCTACGGACGAGAAACCGAAGTAGAAACTTTACTGCAAGCATTTGAGCGAGTCAGTCTTGGTGCAACAGAAATGATGCTGGTAGCAGGTTTTTCGGGGATTGGGAAAACCGCCGTTGTCAACGAAGTGCATAAACCAATTGTTCGGCAACGCGGTTATTTTATCAAAGGTAAATACGACCAATTTCAGCGCAATATTCCCTTCTCTGCATTTGTGCAAGCCTTTCGAGATTTAATGGAACAATTGTTGAGCGAAAGCGATGCCCAAATAGCACAATGGAAACATAAAATATTAGAGGCGGTTGGGGAAAACGGGCAAGTAATTATTGAAGTAATTCCCGAATTAGAAAACATTATTGGTAGCCAACCACCAGCCGTAGAATTATCAGGAACAGCAGCGCAAAATCGCTTTAATTTCCTTTTGCAGAAATTTCTGCAAGTTTTTACCCAAAAAGAACATCCATTAGTAATTTTCTTGGATGATTTACAATGGGCTGATTCTGCTTCCTTGAATCTAATCCAATTATTAATGGTAAATGGAAGCCAGGGATATTTACTATTAATTGGAGCCTATCGAGATAACGAAGTATCTCCGGCTCATCCCTTGATGATGAGATTAAAAGAAATTAGTAAAGCTGAGGCGATTGTCAATACAATTACTCTCGCTCCTCTGAGTCACGTCAAATTAAATCAACTGGTAGCCGATACATTAAAGTGTAGTGAGGATGCAGCTTTTTCTTTGTCGCAATTGATTTATCGGCAAACTCAGGGTAATCCCTTTTTTGCTACAAGATTTCTCATGTCATTACATGAAGATAAATTGATTGAATTTAATTTATCAGAGGGATGTTGGCAATGTGATATTTCTCAGATAAATCAGCAAACACTCACCGATAATGTCGTTGAGTTTATGGTATTTCAATTGCAAAGATTACCAAAATCAACCCAATCGGTATTGAAACTAGCTGCTTGTATTGGCAATCAATTTGACTTGCAAACATTAGCAATTGTCTGTCAATTATCTGAGGTGGAAGCCGCCACTAATTTATGGGCTGCTTTACAGTCAGATTTGATTTTACCCCAAAGTGATATTTATAAGTTTTATCAGGGCGAAGATAACAATCAATTGAGGCGGGAAAATGAAAGCACCAGGGAGCAGATAGCCAAGTATAAATTTTTGCATGACAGGGTACAACAAGCTGCCTATTCTTTGATTCCTGAAGACCAAAAACAAGCAACCCATTTAGAAATCGCTCGGTTGCTGCGACAAAGCACCTCAGATACCGAACTAGAAGACAAGATTTTCGAGATTGTCAATCATTGGAACAGTGCGATCGCAATTATCCTTGACCAATCGGAAAAAGATAATCTTGCCGAACTTAATTTAATCGCTGGACGCAAAGCTAAAGCCTCGAATGCTTACGAACCAGCTTTCAAATATTTCACTACAGGGATAAATTTACTGTCTGATGGTGCTTGGCAGACCCAAACCAGCCTGATGTTAGGATTGCAGTCAGGAGCAGCAGAAGCGTTGTATTTGTGCGGTAATTACGAGCAAATGGAGCAGAGAGTAAAGGAAATTTTAGCGGCAAAGCTCCCAGCGATAGATTACGTCAAAGCCTACGAAATTCAGATTCAAGCCCATACAAACCAGGGGAGATTTCAAGAAGCGATCGCGCTCGCCAGGAATGCTTTAGCCGAGTTTAACACCTATTTTCCAGAGCAACCAACACCCGCAGATATCGCTGGCGCTTTAGAAAAGGTAAAGGAATTGCTCAATGGTAGAACTGCGGAAGATTTACTTGATTTGCCGATGATGAAAGAACCAGAAGCAGTGGCAATTATGCAGTTACTTTCTAGTGTTATCGCAGCAGCCTACCTTTCTGCTTCCCCACTATTTCCATTGCTCGTTCTGACTCAAGTTAGATTGTCGATTCAAAAAGGAAATCACCCCCTATCAGGTTATGGTTACAGTACCTATGCAGTCTTATTGAGCAGTATCTTAGGGGATTTGGATACAGCTTATGACTTTGCTCAGATGTCATCACAACTCGTGGCAAAACTCAATGCACGTTTTATGTTGCCAAGAGTTAATCTTATCTTGGGTCTGTTTTTTATTCATTATAAATCTCATTTTCGTAACAGTTTAGCTTTATACGATGAAAGTTTCCAGACAGCCCAGGAAGTCGGCGATATAGAGTATGCAGGCCATACCGTCCAGCATTTGTGTCAGTGCGTTTATATCCTTGGTCAGGATTTAAATACTTTGGTGACAGAAACAGAACCTTATTTAAATACTCTATCCAAGCTCAATCTCAAAACTTGTTTAAATTACTCTCAGATTATTTTACAAGCAGTTGAGCGGCTCCAAAATAGTCAAAACCAGTCAACTTTGACAAATAAAACCGAGCAAATACAGGCGACATTTACCGCTACTAATGATTTAATTGGATTGCATTATTATTGGGTCTATAGCCTAATTACTTCCTATCTCCTCAATCAGTACCCCCAGGCAATTCAAGATGCCATAGAAGCGCGTCAAACCCTAGCAGTTGTGGCAGGCGAAATGAGCGAATTAGTTTTTTACTTTTACGATTCCCTAACAGCACTGGCTACTCATACCGAAGCTAAAGACAAAACCGAACTACTGGAGCGGGTTTCCAAAAATCAAGCCATGCTCCACCATCGCGCAGTTTCCGCACCGATGAACTTTCAACATAAATATGACCTAGTAGAAGCGGAAAAATATCGAGTATTAGGCGAAAATTACACAGCCGGAGATTATTACGATCGCGCTATTTCCGGTGCTAAAGCCAATGACTATATTCAAGAAGAAGGTTTAGCCAACGAACTAGGCGCAAAATTTTACCTTGGTTGGGGCAAAGACAAAGTTGCTGCTGGCTATATGCAGGAAGCCTATTACTGTTATTCCCGATGGGGAGCAAGAGCCAAAGTTGCCGATTTAGAAAAACACTATACCCAATTACTCGCGCCTATATTACAGCAAAGCCGTTCCCTTCTCTCCACTAACGAAACTATCATCAGTTTGGGGACTGTCACATCTACCAGTTCGGGTACATCCAGCAGCAGTGTCTCCAATACTCTCGATTTAAAAGCAATTCTCAAAGCATCTCAAACGATTTCTGGTGAAATTAAACTATCTAAACTACTTTCATCGTTACTTTCCATCATCATCGAAAATGCTGGGGCTGATAAATGTGTGTTAATGCTGTTGCCAGACTCGCGCCTGCTAATTAAAGGCGCAATTACCCAGGGTTCAAACCCAGTAGTATTGCAGAGTATTCCGGTTGAAGAGAGTCAAGATATTCCCCAGAAGCTGATTTACAAAGTCAAGCACAACCAGCAGACTGTAGTGCTGGTGGATGCAACAGCAGATTCCACCTTAGCTAATGACCCCTATATTATCCGTCAGCAACCTCAAAGTATCTTATGCAGCCCGATTTTACACCAAGGTAAATTACTGGGGATTTTATATCTAGAAAATAGTTTAACAAAGGGGGCATTTACGAGCGATCGCATTGAACTACTCAGCCTGATCTGCGCCCAAGCCGCCATTTCCCTAGAAAATGCCCGACTTTATGAATGCTCCTTAGAATATGCCCAAGAGTTAGAGCGAGCGCTCCATGAGTTAAAAACTGCTCAATCCCGCTTCCATAATTTAGTAGATAACGTTCCGGGAGTGGTGTATCAATACTCTATGACTCCCGATGGGGTTCTATCCTTGAACTATATCAGTGCCGATAGTTATGACTTACTAGAAGTTACTCCAGACCAAGCCAGGGCAAATGTGCTGTTTCTCGATAATCTGGTGCATCCAGATGATTGCTCCGATTTTCAGGAATTGAGGAAATATAGTGTAACTCAATGGCAACCGTGGCAGTGGGAAGGACGAATCGTCACCCCATCAGGAATTGTCAAATGGATTCATGGGGAATCACGAATCGAAAGACTTAGTAATGGCACATTAGTGTGGGATGGATTGTTACTAGATATTAGCGAGCGCAAACAAGCAGAACTGGATTTGCAACAAGCCCAATTACAAATCATTCAAGGTGAAAAAATGTCCGCCTTGGGTAACTTAGTAGCTGGTGTCGCTCACGAAATTAATAACCCTGTGGGTTTCCTCGGTGGCAATATTCAACCTGCTTTAGATTACATCAATGATATTTTTGGATTGCTCAATCTAGTTCAAGAAAAATACCCACAATTACATCCAGAAGTGCAAGAAGAAATAGAAGCGATCGATCTTGAGTATATCCGGGAAGACTTACCAAAGTTAGTTGGTTCAATGCGAGAAGGGGTAAAACGAATTTCCGATATCAGTACCAGTTTGCGAACTTTCTCCCGTGCGGATACTAACCATCCGGTGGCTTGCAATATCCATGATGGAATTGATAGTACCATTATGATTTTGAAACATCGCCTCAAAGCTAACGAAAATCGCCCAGAAATTAAAGTGGTGAAAGAGTATGGGAATTTACCCCAAATCAAATGCTATGCGGGACAGTTAAACCAGGTATTTATGAATTTGTTAAGCAATGCGATTGATGCCCTAGAAGAGTCAAACCAAGGGCGTAAGTATGCAGAAATTGACAATGAAATCACTGTGAAAACTGAACTATCAGAGGATAAAAATCAGGCAATAATTCAGATTAAAGATAATGGAATTGGCATCAGTGCCGAGGTGCAATCGAAGATTTTTGAGCATTTATTTACCACCAAGGGAGTAGGAAAAGGGACGGGTTTGGGATT
>DATGYA010000234.1:0-11173 GCA_035298405.1 Kamptonema sp.
CGTGAAATCAGCATCGCTGTGCAGCGGCGGCGTAATAGTTAAACCTGTGAGTTGCCATTCAGCAAGCGTCCACTTGCCACCGCCGAGATTCGTACCTTTATTGAGAGTAGCACCTGTAGGAACCCCAGAAATATCAACTGATAAGATTTCTCCATTCCAACCTCCTGGGTTATTGACTAAAGACAAGTTGATATTGAGGGGAATAGAAGCGTCTTCATTTCCCGATGCGTCGCTGACATTGAGATCGGGTACATCCGCTACTGGAGTCACAAAAATAGGTATATATTTGCTGTCTCTGCCAATTAGACCTCCGCCTCCGCCACTGTTACCCAGATCGTCAACATTAACTGTCAGAGTATTGCTGCCGCTGAAGTTAGGAATACTCTGGTAAACCAGTCCGTTTGCCGCCGCTAAATTAGAATTAATCTGGCTAAGTGAGCCTTTGAGCGTAACGGAATGTGTACCATTACCAATTACTGATAAGCCGCTATCTTTGACTGTTAGTTTGCCGTAGGTTTTAAGCACTACCTCGACATCATTACTACCTGCATCGACATCGATAAATTGCACGCCAGTAATGGGCAAATCCGTATCTTCATCAACAGTTTGATTGGGAAGATCGACATTATTAATCACTGAGACTGATGACAGAGCAACTTCTGATTGGGCGGAAGCGCTACGATCGCCCAAGTAAATAAAATTGCCACCTTCGTAAATATCGTAGGAATTACCATATGGGTTGCCGTCGCGGTAGTCGCGCAGTTTGCCGCTGAGAATTGTAGTGTTGCCAGTGCTAAGAGTATAAGTGTCGCCTTGGACATTTAGGCTATAAGGAGTGAGATTTGTTTTAGTATCCCAAGCGGTGCCTTCGGCTTGGGTAAACAAGGTGCGGTAGGGACTCGGCGGCGGCGAATCGGGTTCTAGACCTAGTTGCTCTTGAGTTGTACCGTCTTCTTGGGCCCAGATGCGATCTTCCCAAAATTCCAATTGAATACCTTTGCTATCGCTGCTCATTACGATCGCGCTGAAACCAGCACTATCGTCTTTGCCGTCGCCGTTTTTATCAGCAGTAGGGGTGCGGGATTCAGATAGAACTTGGAGGTTGAAATTGAATGTGTAGCCTTTGGTGCGATCGAGGATGCCTAGATTGGGGCTATAAAAGCCCACCTCGATATTTGAACTATTAGTAGTATTGAGCTTAGTCAAGCCACCGCTAACAGTCGCTGTGGCAGGTGGAAAAACTGAAGAAAACCATCCCTGAGTTTGGGGCAGTGTATTTAAAGAACCATCGTAAAGAGTAGTGAGCTTGCCGACAAAAGGAAAGTCATTATGGTTAAAAACAAAAATATCTTTGGTTACAGGTAAACTCTTACTGCCACCGTCAGAGAGGACAAAGCGGAGGGTGCGGTTGCCGACATCAGGATTCTGTGAGACATTCTCATAGGTGAGGTTTCGCACCAATTTTTCCACTATCTCTGGCGTGGTATTGGTATTGAAAGTGACAACTAGGGGGTCAGTGCCGATTCCGCCTGTAAAGGTGCCGATTGGCATAAAGCCGTATTTGACTATTCTGCCGTCTAGCTGAAATCCACCTGACCCGGTGCTAATACCGATGCGATCGTCAGCAGTTCCTCCTACGGTGATATCTGCGGTGAGAGTGCCGCTGCCAAAATTGGGGGAGTCGCTGTCAGTAACGGTGGCCCCGCTGTCAATGATTGTAGGTGTGGGGGCGTTTTCGCCGTAAAATGGGGTGTCTGCTGTCAAGGTGATAACAGGAGGAGCGCTGTTGTACTCAAAGGCTCCAATGTCAACTGTACCGCCTGCAATGCGCGGATAAGAAGACCCACTCTGCTGATCGAAGGGGATCGGCTCATTGTAGTCGCTGTCAAAATCTAAGTCATCAACATCTGCTGGCACATCAGCATTATTACCTGCATTAATAGCAGGACTCCCAGGAAGTAAAGCGTGAGTTTTTGTTGGCCCGCCGTTATCTTGCAAAGGGCCCAGCCAAGCACCCGTCGAGCCGGTATAGTTGTTAGCGTTAATAATAAAGGAGCCGCTGACATCGGGGTTGGTGATGGCAGTATTACCTGCGATCAGTGTGTTTCTAACGTAGGCGAGGCCACCACTGATAACACGGATACCGCCGCCGTTGGTTGCCGAGTTGAGGGTCAAAGTGCTGTTGGCGAGGTTCAAAAGGCCGTCATTAATTTGAATGGCCCCGCCGTCACCACTGGGACTGTTGGCAGTGTTACCAGAGAAAGTGCTGTTGACTACGTTCACCGCCTGTACTGACGTATTGATGATGGAAATTGCGCCGCCGTTGCCTGCGATCGCTTTGTTATCAGAGAAAGTGCTATCACTGATGTCCGCCGTGCCGTTGTTGATACGAATACCACCGCCGCTTTGGTTGGCACTGTTGCCGTCAAGGGTACTTCTGAATAAGCTTACAAAGCCATCCTCTTGGCGAATTGCACCCCCCGTGCCTGTGGTGTTAGTTGCTGTGTTGCCTGTGAGGGTGCTGCTGGCGATCCTTAATTCACCGCCTAGATTACGGATAGCACCACCGCCTGTGTTGCCGGAGGTGGTGTTGTTAGAGAGAACGCTGTCAATTATTGTCAAAGATGAATTGTCTTCCATCAAAATACCGCCGCCGCCATTGTTGTTGCTGGCTTTGCCATTCCTGATGGTGATGTCTGCAATATAAACGTTATTGTTAACAATAGGCAAAAGGTGAAAGGCGCGATCGAGGTAGTTAGCATCAATAATGGTCGCACCAGCACCAGCGCCTTCTATCTGTAAACCCGTCCACTTCAAGATATCAAGGTCGCCATCTGCGGCATCATCTGGGGTGGCATCTGGGGGAATAGTTAGGGTATATGTGCCTGCTGGCAGGGAAATCCAACTAAACCAAGGATCGCTATTTGCCTCCATCACGGCGGCTCGCAGGGAGGTTTTACCGTTAGCATCTAGTGCCAACCCGTCGCCTGGGTTAATGTCTATAGTGTCATCAGTGGTATTGACGGTGAACGACGCTAAAACAAAGCTGTAAGCTTGCCTCACTTCAGGAGCAAATGCCAAAGGAGTTTCAATTTTACCTGTCGCAAATTCTAAATCCCAATTTCCGCCTAATGTCGCGTTTCCAGTCAAGCTAACCGAAGCCGCAATATTCGCCCCCGTCGCCTGACTTAGTTGTTGCACAAAAGCAGAGCCTTTCTCCCCTGCGGCCACTTCGCACCCGTACAAAAGGATATCTGCTTTCTTTGCCAAAGCCGCCGACCACTGTTGCAACTGCTGACCATAACTATCAAAATTTGTCAAGCTAAGTTGGGCCGTCCCTAGTTGCAAACTTCCAGGGCTACCGTGAGAAACTATGTGAATACTTTTAATACTGTTGCGACTTGCTAACGCTGCTGATATTTGCTTGATGCCGTCCTTTGATGAGTCTAGTAAAAGTATTTCTGTGCCTGGTTCTACGCCGTTGAGAAGAGTTTGAACGTTAGAAAGCGCAGCGTCGATGAATGCGATCGCTCCGAAGGCTGGAGTATTAGATTGTAGCATGGCACACCCGATCGATTGTGATAGTAATTAAATTATTCTGCACATATTTTAATAATTTTAATATTCGATTCGCTGATTTTAAGTAATAGCACCCAGGGAAATTTTAGAATTCGATCCGGATTTTTCAGCAAACGCAGGATATATTAAGCGACCTTCCTGATGCCTTGATCGGAGGTATGCCACCAAAAGCTCACATAGAACCTCACCTCACAGTTTCCGAACTTAAAACTCGCTATCGACAGGCCAAAGACGCTACTGAATCCCGCAGATGGCATCTCTTACTGTTGGTTGCGAGGAATTGGACGATCAAGCAATCGGCTAAAGTCGTTGGCATCAATTACGATTATGCCAAGCAAATACTCTACCGCTACAACCGCGAAGGGCCGAGTTCTGTTAAAAACCGCAGGGGAGAACGCCTCCCGCCTCCTGCCAAACCTCTGCTGACAACCGATCAGCAAGAAGAACTACGCCAAGCACTACAAGGCCCTGCACCCGATGGTCGCAGATGGTCAGGCCCGAAAGTCGCTCGCTGGATTGCAGAAAAAACTGGCAGCAGTCATGTCTGGCCGCAACGCGGTTGGGACTACCTCAAGCGGTTAGGTATTGACTGGTTAGGCAAGGAAACGGAATAGAAATAGCACTCTCTGCGGTTCGATTTAAAAAATCCACCTCACAACAATTGCAAAAATTGCTATAGCTTCAAACAGATTTTATCTGAATTTCTTTCCGGAATTTTATGGAAAACCTGGAGAGATGGTACGAGGGTTGCTGGTGAAGGACATGATAATTTCAGAAACCTTGAGTCTTTTCCGAAGCTATCATTTTGACCTTAAGCGCAACTATCTATTAAACCTAAAATACTGAACTTGCACCAAAAAATGAAACTACAAGTATTGACAAAAGTGCTGATGGTAACTGCGATCGCCTTCGGCATTACCACTACTGCGAGTCAGGCCAGTTCTGCAAGTCGAGTTCAACATCCGGATCGCTGTAACACTGACAGCCGGAATAATTGTAACAACAATCGTCACAATGTTTGCAATGACCGCCGTGCCGATGATTGTAACAGCAACCGTCCGAATATTTGTAACGACGACCGCCCTAATAACTGCCATGATGCAAACGTAGACTACTGTAACAATCAGCATCCGAATACTTGTCAAAATAATCGGAACGCTGAGGAAATGAAACCTCCTCAAATGACTAACCGCTTCTTCTGCGGTGATAATAACGGTGTTCCCACCACCTTTGTCGAAACCCAAAAAGGTAGTTTCCCTGTGATCCGTTGGGTTTCTAATTACTTCTCAGATCACGGCTACGAACCTTTAACACGCTGTCGGCAAGTATCTTCTAAATTTCAGCAGTTTTTTAATAACGGCACGCTGAATTACATCACAACTGGTACTGTTAATCGTGAGCGTGTCATCTGCGTTTCTAATACCAAAGGAGGGCCTTGTACGGGGGTATTATTTACACTCAAACCTGAAGAAGATGCTAACCGAGTGATTCAGAACCTTTTTGACATTCGTTCTGGCGCTGGTGGCCCCCTAGAAGAAAGTGGTTCCCGCCTCTATTTCGATATTAATAATTACCTGAAAAATCTCACTGATATTGGGAGAAGTAGTTCCCGTATTTCTCCTAATTCTGGAGCTTCAGGTTCCCATCGGAGCGGTGGAAATTGGTAGTAGCTAGCAGTAGGGTGGGCGCTGCTGTGACGATATTTGTCCCGCTCGGATGAGAGGATAGCAGCGCCCACTTTACAAAACTTTTTGGTTGATTCTTGCGAGGAAAATCAGAGGTATCGATTTTGATTTTGCATTTTATGACCAAGTATAAATACACTAAAGCTGGCAATAATCCTCAACACAAACGCACAAAATTAATTTTTGTGCTTTTGTTGTTATTACCCTTTTCTTTTTGTCTTTTTTCTTTTCAACAACAGGCTTTTTCTAAAAGTTTTTCTGAGCTTAAAAATTCAAGTTTTAGCTCAGAACATTCTGCGGCTTGTACAAAAGTAACTTGTGGTGTTTACAACGGAGTTAGGCTAGATGGGATTGCAAAATCAATCACGGTTAAAGTCCTGTCAGGAAATACTTGGGGTTCGGGGATTTTGCTGCAAAGGCAAGGGGAAGTTTATACAGTAGTTACAAACCGTCATGTCTTGAATTTAGGCAACTATCCCTATATCATCCAAACTCCTGATGGTAAGACTTATCAGGCTAATTTGCCTTCTAGAAATATGCGTTTTGGCGGGAATGATTTAGCTCTTTTGCAGTTCAGTAGCCAGGGAAGTTTTTATGCTGTAGCATCTTTAAAAAGTTCTAAGACACTATCGGAGGGTGATAGAGTTTTTGCAGCAGGATTTCCCTTTGATGGGCGGGGATTTTTACTCACAAAGGGGCGGGTTTCGCTGTTACCAGATCAAGCTTTGGAACAAGGCTATAAAATTGGATATACGAATGATATTCAAAAAGGTATGAGCGGTGGGCCGCTGCTAAACCGTCAGGGGGAAGTTGTGGGGATTAATGGGATGCACGCTTATCCTCTTTGGGGCGATCCTTATGTTTATAGAGATGGTTCTTTGCCTAGTGCTGAAGTGCGCGATCGCATGATTGCTTTAGCTTTTGCAATTCCTATTGATACTTGTGCACAATTAGCTCCTCAGTTCGCATCTCTTCCTGATAGTTTGCCAAGTCCTAATGGGGGTGTAAATCGCAGTGCTTTAGCTTTGTTTCTGGATTTGTTTACCTTAAAGCCTTCTCAGCCAATTGTGCATCCTAAACCTGTAGGTATTGATTCAGTTTTTGTTGAATAAATCCGATCGGGGCGGCACGGGGTACGACCTACAAAATTCTGGTTTTCCTGAAATAACTAGCTATTTTTTGTAGGGCAATCTCCCTGTGGTTCCCCGATGGGAGAATTTCCAGATATTAAAAAACAATGTAAGGTGAAAAATGAATTTTTATTATGGAATCTCGGCAGCGCTAACAGGTGCCGCTATTGTGCTAGTTCAACCTCAACCAGCAGCAGCTTTAACTGCTAATCAAGTTAACCGAATTGCCTCAGAAATTACGGTATTAATCGATGGAATCAATCCGGGTTCTGGGGTGATTGTTGCCAAAAATGGTAATACATATTATGTGCTGACGGCTAAGCACGTGGTAGAAACGGAAGATGAATATGCGATCGCTACTCCTGATGGTCTGCGATATCCTTTAAACTACCGCGCTGTGAGAAAATTGCCTGGGGTAGATTTAGCATTGTTGCAGTTTACTAGCAACCAAAATTATAGAGTCGCTACCCTGGCTAATTATGATTATGATGCTAAATTCAAGTATGTTTTTGTTTCTGGCTGGCAAGAGTCAAAATTACCGATCGCAAATCGGCGGCGTTTATTTAATGCTGGCTTATTGATTAGCGGTGATTACAAGTTAGCTTTCATTAAAGACCCTATTTCTGATGGTTACGATCTTTTTTATACTAATATTACTGAAGTGGGAATGAGCGGTTCTCCAGTTTTAGATATGCAGGGGCGAGTGATTGGTATTCATGGACAATCTGAAGGTGAAAAAATCTATGATGCTAAGTCAAGGGAGATTTATCGCGTTAAGCTTGGTTTTAGTTCTGGCGTACCTGTAGTAAAGTTTTTAATGGCTATCCAGCAGTCAGGAATTAAGTTAAGTTTGAAAGTTGAAAATTCGCCGCCTTCACAGTTAACTCCGCAAGAGGCTCGCTCTATTGAAACTTTTTTACAAACTTCTACTGTTGGAGGGAGTTCTAATGCGGTTGACTGGGCAAATCGGGGTAATGAATTGTATCGTTTAGAACGATTTGAAGAGGCGCTTTTAGCTTTCGATCGCGCGATTAAAATTAAGCCAGATTTTTATCCGGCTTGGTATGGGCGCGGTAATGTTTTATCTTCGATGGAACGGTATCAAGAAGCGATCGCGGCTTACAATCGTGCCACTGAAATTAAGCCAGATTTCTATTTAGTTTGGCGCGATCGTGGTGCTTTGCTAGCTTTTTTGAAACAAGATCGAGAAGCTTTGGCATCTTTTGATAAAGCAATTCAATTCAAGCCTGATGACTATGTAGCTTGGTATATCCGTGGCGATTTATTAGCAGGAAATTTGCAACGATACGAGGATGCGATCGCCTCTTATGACCAAGCAATTAAAATCAAATCAGATTTTGCTCCCGCCTGGACTGGTCGAGGTGAGGCACTTTATGATTTAAGAAGATATCAAGAGGCGATCGCTTCTTTAGATCGAGCAATTCAAATCGACCCCAAACAAGGGGAAGCCTGGATTCTCAAAGGAACGCTATTGCTCGATTTAGAACGCTATTCAGAAGCACTTTTCGCTTATGACAAAAGTATTGCGATCAGATCTGACAACTATCAATTGTGGATGCTTAGAGCCGCCGCACTTGTAGGTCTTAAACGCGACTCTGAAGCCAGACAATCCGCACAGAAAGCTCTGAAATTAAAGCCTAATGACCGTGATATTTTGAATTTTATTAATGCCGTAGAGCCAAGGGGGTCAAATTCAAATTCAGCTAATTCAGTTTTCAATCAACACCGCTATGAAAGACTAAATCCTTCTAAACCAACACCTGTTTTGCTTTGGTAAATAGGATTTATAAGTAGTCGGACAAAGGTAAACAACACTGTGTTAAGATAGCTATTTGTTTACTGTTACCTTTTCAATCAATCTCTTAATCCTGTTATTTATGCTTTTTCTCGTTTTCCTCTGAGTCATCATCATCATTTCTTGGACTATTTGACTGAACTCGATCGCTAACTCCCGATCGCTCTCCGACGATACGTTGCCCTTTTTTCACCAAAACTAAATCTCCTTCTATTTTAGCTTCATAAGTGGCCAAAGGAGTTTTAGCAGGCTTTTTAATCAGTTTACCATCCGCTGCAAAAATAGCATCGTGACAGGGACAAACAAAGTTGTTTTCAGTAGCCCTCCAGTTGACTATACAGCCTTTGTGAGTACAAGTTGGATCGACGGCAGATATCGTATTAGCATTAGTGCGGACTACCAATAAAGCGCCAATCGGTGATTCTTTATTAATGATTTGACCTTCCTTATTTAATTGGGCTACCGTACCAGCCGCAATGAACCCGTCAGAACGTGGAGTATTATCAACATTATTCGTTGCAGGTGCTAATGAGCCTAACTTTTTGTCCGATTGAGAACAAGCCGCAAGTGCTATAGGGAGAGAACTTGCTACCAACCCAACACTAAACCAACCTAAAAAAGTGCGACGTTCCATACTCACTGATGATTTTTTACAATTTAGTAATTTAGAATTTAGATTGTATATTAATTTTTCACACTATTAAGGCTTCAATCTAAAATCTAATTATTGTGATTATAGTAGAACAAGCTAGCTATTGTCATCTATTTGTGGCTGCCGTTTCTTGCGAAAAATTCCAGTCATATTGATGCCACTAACCAGCATTAATATAGCTCCTAAACCAACTAAAAGCACATAGATTGGCATCAGAAATTCTCCTAAATATTCTCCTTGGTGGATAGTCAGGAAAATCTCTCCTACCTCATCGGACATCTGAAACCAACTTCTACCAATTCGGTAGATTAAACCTGTCACTGTACTAACGGCTAATGGTAAGAAAATAATCGGTGCAGCTATACGGTGAAGTTTACGAAAATCAAGTTTAGATTCTACTCGTTCGGGACGGTTTGCACCAAATAGTTTGGTCAT
Organism: Kamptonema sp.; assembly: GCA_035298405.1. Taxonomy (GTDB): domain Bacteria; phylum Cyanobacteriota; class Cyanobacteriia; order Cyanobacteriales; family Microcoleaceae; genus Kamptonema. The sequence continues at coordinate 9,298 of DATGYA010000234.1, forward strand.
TGTGAGACCACTGACAATTATTCCAATTGTTCCCAAAGCTAGCAACAGCACATAAAATGGTCTGAGTGCCTTTCCGAGATATTCTCCTTGGTGAATCACCATAAAAATTTCGGATGATTCCCCTTCCATGCCCAACCAATTTTCTGCCAGCCTATAGGCAACTCCTGTTATGGCAGTCAATAGTAAAGGGATGAAGATAATTGGTGCAATTTGGCGGTGAAGTTTGCGAAAATTAACATTAGCCATTTATTGATTCTCCTATTTTTTGTTTTTTAATGTTCAAAAAATCAGACTAGGATGCCGATCTAGCACAAGATAGCATTTTATTTGGAATTCTCTATCAAATTCTGGTTTTTTAGCCGATCTACATTCGACTATAACCTAGAAAAGTAAAGAACTCGGAAAGACATATAAGATTTATGACTCCTGAGCAGTGGGTGCTGGGCCGTGTACAAAAGTCACCGCTTACTAAGAAACTGAAGAGAATTTTACTTGAAAACAGCTACCGACTCCTAGCTGACTGGTAACGCTTATTTCTCCTCGGTGGCGCTGTGCAATTGCTTGCGCGATCGCTAATCCCATTCCTAAACCTCCTTCGTGGCGATTTCGTGCTGGATCTGCTCTCCAGAAACGATCGAAAACTAACTTGACATTTTCCGGAGCAATACCAATACCAGTGTCCTCTATGCTAACAATTACTAAACGATTATGGCTACTGAGAGAAACAGTCACGTTTCCGCCTGATGATGTATAGCAAATTGCATTTCCAATCAAGTTAGAAAACAAACGAGTTAACTGTGCTGCATCTCCCATCACAGACAAGCTACTACCTAAATTTGACTTGAGAGTAATTTGCTTTTCTTCAGCTTGCAGTTCCCAAAAATCCAGCAAATCTTCTAACACTTCGTCTAAGGGTACTGCTATCCACTTACGGGTAAACGTTACTGTGGCGGCATCTATTCTTGCTAATAAAAGTAAATCTTCTACTAACTCAGTCATTTGTTTAGTCGCAGATTCGATCGCCGCCAATTTCTTAACATCCGCTCGATGAATTCTCTCAGGATGACTCTGCATTACTTCCACTGAAGTTTTAATTGCCGTCAAGGGACTTCTCAACTCATGGGAAGCGTCAGCAGTGAATTGTTTTAACTGCTGAAAACTTTGCTCGATCGGTTTGAGAGATTGCCGAGTTAACCACAAACCACCAAGAGCAGTTAAAGCTAGAGCAACAATACTGCCAAAACCCAACTTTAACCGCAGTCTTCTCAGCACTTCTTCAACTTCTTTTGTCGATTCGTTAGTGCGGATATAGCCTTCTAATTGACGCTTTCCTTCGCGATCGCGGTAAGCTGGAAGAGTCACAGCGCGAATTTTACCGTTTTGTAGCATTTGGTATCCTGGTTGCAGTGGAATGCTAACAAGAATTTTTCCAGCACTTCCTAACATTATTCCTTCAGGATTAAACCATTCCACACCTTGATCCGGTTCCCGCAGACTTTGCCAAGGAATGTCTAAATCTCCGTCGTTATCTAATTGACGTTTATTACTAAATTCGATTTGTACATCTTTACCATCACTTCGATCTCGCTCGTGCTTCTGTTTACCTTTTTGTTCCCGTTTGCCTTCCCGATATTGCTTTTTAATCTCGATCAAATTGTGAGATGCTGCTTGACCTAAAACTTCTAATCGCTGGTCTAATTCTTGATAGAGACTGTTAGCAAATAATTCATAGACAGCAACAGCAGAAGTCCCTAAAATAGCCATCATTACTGTTAAGTAAGATAACAAAAGCCGCCATCCTAAAGCTTGAAACTGAGGATTAGAGGTTTGGGTTGAGCCGATAACCAATGCCATAAATAGTCTCTATAAAATTAGG
>DATGYA010000235.1:0-11107 GCA_035298405.1 Kamptonema sp.
AAAAGGGAAAAATACCATAATTTATCGCAATCGTACTCAAGGTTTTGAAGGTTGGTATCCAATTAAAAATAAAGCAAGTGGAATTCAATTAATCACTAAACTTGTCGCAGTTTTAGGGCAGAAGGTTCAGGTAGGTCGCATTAGATATTCTGAGCCGGACGATGCAGCCAAAGCATACCCAGATACGCCAGAAGAAACAACAATATTAGGAGAAAAAGTAATTCTCGGTGGACAACGACCATTGGCAGAGGTCAGATTCCAAAACGCCGATATAAAATTAGCAACCTCTAGAAGAACAATACCCCTGGTGAGGCTCCGGCAGAATGTTTATAAGGCTTAGTCGAACCACTTACTAGCACAGTTTTGGGGAGATATCAGAAAGCTTGGGAATAAGTCCGAAACCTGTCAGGTTTCGTAGTGGTAGTGAGGCTATAGGCAAACGCCTCTGTGCGTTGATATGGTTGGAAATATCTTGTACGGTGAAATATATGCCCAGAAAAAAAAGACAGTTCAGCTTTTTGGAGCGAGCGCTGAAAGCGGCCGGGGGAACAGCAACATCAGGGATACTAGGCGAATTTTCCAAATTTAAGTCCGGAGTCAACAAGCGCAATGCAGGTACAATTCCTGCTGACGCACGAGTTCGGCTTGAATACGGGATGCTTCCTTTTGGTAACGATCTACCGGGGACGGCGGCGGACGCTGATTTTTACAAATTCACGATCACAAAGTATTCTAATGTCTGGAGAGTTGGATCCGCTCAACTCAGTAACGCGAACTTAGGCTACAAAGTTGTTGCTTCAGCAATGAAAGCTGTAAATAATTTTTATCCTGCGATAGCTCACGCCACGGTCGCAACTGGAACTCCAACTACCAAGACTTCTGGGATTACTAAGCAAAGCTACAAATCAAAAACAAGCAAAAGCTATTCAATCCCATTTGGGCAACATCCAACCAACGCTTCCCAGAATAGCTATTTAGAGCAGAGAGCTTTCTTGCAAACTGAGCTTACAGATCCAGCAAAGGGGGGAGCTACAGCAGTTTCTTTTGAGCCTGAAGTTTGGACATCGCCAGACAAAGCGGCTGCACCAGGTACTTAATTTCGCTATGAATTCACTAGAGCGGGAAATAGCAAGGAGTTTCTATCTTTGGATTCCAACCGACCAGGATTCAGACTCTATTGCTTTGCAGCTTCAGCAAGCTATCGAGGTAGAGCAAGCAGTGCAGCGAATGCTTAAAGGTGAAATTGGAGTAGAAGAAGCTTTCCAAGCAATAGAAATGGTTGACATCGAACTAGATAACTATGTTGATGAAGTTGTGAATAATGTTTGGGAAGTCGTCGAGCAAAACCAAGCAGCATTTGTCGGAGAACAGCAAGGATTAATTTTTTATGGCTGATGAACAACTAGAACTAGAAGACGATTACGATCCATTGCCACTGCCGAAAGCCGCTACTACTTACCCAGAAATCCCGCACAGGCAAATACTCAAAGAATTTTTTGATGACAACGGGAAATCTGGAGAAATTAGACTAGAGCTAGGTTCTGATGGTGTCTGGCTTCAATTTGATTGCGATTGCAAGGATGCTTTACCTTATTGTCAAGCGCAATGCTGCGCTCTTGTGGGGACAGCAGTTTTGCAGCAGGAGCTAGAGAAATTCGATTATCCTGTTGATTACAATCCTGGTAGCGATCTTCCTTTCACTATGCAGCGAGGGGCTGACGGCTTTTGCAATTGTTTGGATCGAAAAAGCAGAACTTGTACGATTTACGGCAACCATCCCCAAACGTGCAAAGCTTTCCATTGTACGCGAGGCGCTGACGTTAGGGGCTTTAAGCTACCTAATCATGTTTTAAGGCAAGCCACTTAAGATATGGATGTTTTTTCTGATAGTAGTAAATGGTTTGATTATGGGACGCGCTCAGCATTACCAACTTGGCAACTTTTCTCATCTGGGACTTTCGGATCTAGTTTGTTTGAAGTAACTTTTTCGCTAGACTGGGATGCTTGGAATAATCCTGAAGATGTCAGGTTTAAAAGCTACTGTTGGCTTAGATTTTATTACCGAAAAGATGGGCTATTTACAGTCACAGAGCAAGCAAGAAAAATTTACTTGCAACCAGAGTCCCAGGTTATAGAAATGCCAGTTCCTTCTAGGATTCAAGGCTACGAAAGCATTCCGGGCTATGTAATCAGAGTGCCAGGGTTCAGATATCAAACTTTTCATCCTTCAGCAATGAAAACACCAGAGGCGGTTTTCCCCTGGAGCTTAACTTTACGCTCGCTAGGTAACAGTTAATAAATAGTTAGCTGTTAGCAATTACATAGAATGCCAGACTCAATCTACAAACTTACGCTGATTTTCCTTGGCAGTCTCGCCCTAGTGGGGCTAGCCGGTGAAATTGCACTCGCAGCATTAAATCTGCCAATTCCGCCAGAAATTAATAGTGCAGTATCAGGGGCGACGATGGGGCTTTTAGGCTTGCTTTCGCCTTCGCCGTTTTTCAGAAAAAGTTAGTTAGTTAGTTAGTTAGTTAATTAGACAGGCAGGGAGCACTCTACTTACTTATCCTCCTGCTATAAAATGAATGTCTACAACGCTTATTCAATCACTTGAGCACCTTGCAGCCATTGGCGGGCTATTTTCTGGTGCGATCGGAATCTCCTTTTTTTTTGCTGGATTAAAGATTAAAAGTGAGATAACTGTAGAAGTAACTAAACAGTTAGCGGAAATTTCTATTAGCCAATTGAAATCAGAATTTGAAGATTCGCGGCTCGCTCAAATTCTCGTAGAGCTTAAGGGAGAAATTGATATAAATAAGGCTGAGCTTACACGGCAAGGGGATGAGCTTAATCAGGTTCAAGGTTTTTTAGCGACCCAAGGTTATTATAGGCGAGGCTCTAATTCGGAAGGGGAAGGCGATCGCAATTTTGACGCACACTGAAAATCCTCGTGTCCCGGGTTCAAGTCCCGGTCCTGGCATCATAAACCTCTTACGCTGTAAGGGGTTTTCGCTTTTTATGGCTATACGTTGGCTACTCTGATATCGACCGTTTTGACGTGCAGTTGACGTGCAAGCGCACTTTTTAGGTCAAAAAATAGTCAAGCATTATTCCCGCACTTCATGCGTACTCACCAACCCTGCGTAATGTTTCCAAATGGTCTGGGATGAATTTCCCACCCATGTGGCAACTTTAGCTACTGGTATGTCTGATTCTAGGTAGAGGCTCATAATGTGTGGCGCGTGTTGTAAAATGTCTACTCTGCGATCGCCAGTTCCTCAAATATTCCTTTCCAAGCCGGATTGAGAAAGTTGTGACTGTGGATTGCACGCCCTGTTTGGCTGAGAAAAACCAAATCTTCAGCTTGGGGGCTGATTGGTTTAATTGCTAATAAAAATATAGGTGCGATCGCCTCTTCGTTATTTTAGATTAATGGAAGTAAAAATTAACAATTTACGTGCTACAGACACAGAAATTATTCAACAGTTAGCACAATGGTTAACAGAAATCTGGCCTAATGCTTGGCCGAATCTAGATGCTGCTTTGCAAGAAGTACAAGAATCTTTAGCAGGAGGTCGCATCAGTCGCGTGGCGGTTGACGATCGCGGTACGGTTTTAGGCTGGATTGGCGGGATTGAGCAATATAATGGGAAGGTTTGGGAACTACACCCCCTAGTAGTAAAAACTGAGTTTCGCAGATTAGGAATTGGGCGATCGCTGGTTGCTAACTTAGAAGAAGAAGTGAGAAAACGCGGCGGAATCACTCTCTGGGTAGGTACGGATGATGAAGAAAATCAGACCACTCTTTCCAATGTCAATCTTTATCCGAATATTTGGGAACACATCGCTAAAATTAGAAACCTGCGGTGTCATCCTTACGAGTTTTATCAGAAAGTTGGTTTCGCGATCGCAGGAGTAATGCCAGATGCCAATGGACTTGGGAAACCGGATATTTACATGGCAAAAAAGCTGATATAAATTCTTAAGCTTCCCATGCCAACAAGTAATTTTCTAAATACTGCCAGTGGTCGTCCGTATAGTTAGCTTTCAGCAAATCTCTAGTATTACCATCAATCAGCAATTGCCCCTCTGAAGAGTCGCAGCAGTCATTAGCGTCAAAAATACTCTCAGGAAATGCCTGCTTTAAATGTGAAAGAGTGTGAACGAAACTAGCGAGAAAATGATGCTCTGCTACCCATTCCCCTGGATCGGGGATGGCTGCATCCCTAGTGCTGGTGTTATTCAAATAATTATTTACAGAGGTTTGAGTTACGTTTTTCATATCCAGCTTTCTGAGGAACTCCCAGTCAAAAGTAACTTTTAACTATCCTAATTATCGGTTCGATCCCAAGGGATTTTAGTGATTTTACGAGGTCGCTATCAGTGACAAGTTTAAGTATTGCCTGTGATATCTGTCACAGGCAATACATTTGACCTGTAGTATTATCTCACGCTTCCTGAGAAAAAAGGGGAACATCCAGATTTTTCTTGCAGACCAACCCGAACCTCTTAGCCCTGCCTCCCCTACGAGAAGATGGGGATATTTCTTTCTTGGGATTTATAGCAACTGCCAAGGTGGTTAGGACATTCTAAATTACTGAAACCCGCTGATTCTATTCCATTCTTCCTTTAGCCGCTAAGCCCCTAGCTATAGTAACTGATGAGTGCGATCGCCTGAACCAGACTGTGTGTGAGTGGTGAAGAAAACCCTCAAAACCTTGAAATTTCGTTTTTGGACTTTTGCCAGAGGTCTATTGCCTTAACTGGCTACGAGCCGCTTCTAAGATCAATCGCTGTTCCGCACGTGCGATCGCCAGATTTGTGCGCTCCACTGCCTCGACATTCACAGAGATAGATGAAATTCCCCACCTCACTAAAAATTCCACTAACTCTGGATATAAAGCTGGAGCGTCCCCACAAATAGAGCAAGGAATACCCCCAGTTTTAGCCATTTCAATTAACTGTTGAATCGCTTTCATTACCGCAGGATTGTTTTCATTAAAGACACTAACCATCTGTTCTGAGTCGCGGTCAACTCCTAACAAAAGTTGAGTTAAATCATTAGTACCGATTGCAATTCCCTGTACTCCAGCTTTCACATAATCTGGTAACAAAAACAAAACCGATGGCACCTCAGCCATAATCCAAAGTTGAAAATCGGGAGGAATTCGCCCCCAAACTTGTTCTAACCGATTTCGGCAAAAAGAAACATCTTCAACAGACCGCACGAAAGGCAAAATTAAATGAACATTGCTGTGTCCAGACTGACGTACCCGCTCAATAAGTGTTAACTCTAAATCAAATAGTGCAGGGTCTAACACATAACTAAAACTGCCTTGAACCCCCGATTCTCTCAAATCCAAAGAGCGGTAAAATACAGGTCGCGGAGCTAAAGCAGCAGCAAATTGAGCTAGCTGGTTCGCCATTCGTTCCACAAATTCTGATTGGCGACCTCCCTGAAGCCAAACACTGGGATGCTGATAATCCAAAGCTTCCAGTGCCATCAATTCGGAGCGCAACAGCCCGATTCCATCCACAGGTAAATTTTTAATCCGCTCAATCGAACTAATTTGGCTGACATTAACATAAAGCTTAGTAGCCGTGAGCAAATGGCAATTTGCCATTAAATTAACGTCCGGCATACTCTTAATATTTTTGGATTTAGTTGGGGTGTTGAACAGTTCTGGATATTTGTCTGTGTGAATAGAGGCTTTGCCCGATGTGCTATTATTAACATTAGATTCGCTCATCAGGTAAATTTCTCCTTTATTACCATTTATTAGCACTGAGTCGCCAGTCTTAATAGCGCGAGTGGCACCAACAACTCCGACAACTGCGGGAATGCCAAGTTCTCTAGCTAGAATTGCGCCGTGTCCTGTCATTCCTCCTCGTTCTGCAATTACTCCAGCCGCAAGTTTCAGCCAAGGTAGCCACTCAGGGCTAATTTCAGGCGCTACTAGAATCCCTCCTGCTAAAAATTTAGACTGTTTTGGGTTGGGATTGGTAATAATTTGGGCTTTGGCGATCGCGACTCCCGCTGCCGCTGCTAGTCCTTGCAGGGAAACAGAGGAAGAGAAGAAAAGATTTTCAGCAACGCGATCGCTTTTTACCTGTTGCCTATTTAAAGGAGAAATTTTGGTTATGTACAATTGCGGCTCTGAATTTTGAGCTAATTGGCACAGAGTCCACTCTATTTTTAATTCGCAACCCAGGTCAGTTTTTGCTTTTTCTGCTAGATCCATCAACCCTAGCAAATAAACGTTGCTCAGAGCGTATTGGTTTTGCTCGACTTCGCTAAGGGCACGAGCTTGCAAAGGATTGGCAGCACCGGAAAGTACGAAGAATGCTCCTGTGGCGGAGGCTTCGTGGGCACGGCGGAGGATGAAATGGGCATTGTGCTCTGTTCCTGTTTCCCCCTCGAAGCTTGCCAGGTTGTAGGCTATGCTTTTGTGGCCTAAATGCTGGCTTTGGATGTTTCGGGTTTCTGGCTGCACTTGGTAGCGATCGGGAATAGCTTCTCCCCAAATTAAGGACATTCCCAAACCCCAAGTAGCTTGGATTTCCCATGCTGTATTGTCGCTAACTGTTATGGAACCAGAGGCGATCGCCCTACGAATCGGTTGCACCAGGACTATGGGGGCTAGTTGCTGCAAGCTTTGGCCGCAGCGTTGCCAGTAAAATAAGCTTTTAGCTCTGAAAAGCTCTGCCCAAGCTCGCTTGAGTCCAGCGGCAACAGATTCTGGCTCGGCCCACACGACTTGAGATTCTAGTAAGCCAGAAGTTTGAAGGTTCCGATTTGTCAGGTAAGGGCGCAAAATTAGGGCGTTGGTATCTAATCCCTGTACCGCTGACAGTAGGTTGAGCGCGAAGGCTTCTGGCAGTTTTGCGGTTGCGATCTGCTGGCGAATGCGCTGCGCGATCGCTTGCAATTGGCGAGGATTGTCTGCATTAAAATATAAGGAAGAATTGGGAAGGTCAGCAAATAACGGTTCTGACCAATCAATTCCTGACAGAAACTCCCAAAAAGTTTGAGCTGTGACAGCAAAACCGGCTACAACGGGGTAGCCACGCTGCATTAGCTCGCTTAAGTAAAACGCTTTGTCTCCTACCGTGTCTCGGTCTGAGGGTTGAATTTGGTTGAGCCAGTAGAGGTTCTGCACGCTCTGAGCCTGTCGAACAACTTTATTAAGATTCTATTAAATATGGATAAAAGCCGATGGAGTGCTTACTTTAAACCTTTCCTGAGTTTATTTCTTAAGTCTAGCTGTTTTCTTTGTCAGCGGACGGCACAGGGAGAGTTTTGTCAATATTGCCAGAGGCAACTTTGGCAATGCCAATTTGCTAATCCCGGTCAATTTTGGCAGGAGGAGAGACCTATTTTTGTTTGGGGTCAGTATCAGGGTACACTGAAACGTGCGATCGCAGCTTTTAAATATGATAATAATCCAGCAATAGGTAAACCTTTGGGACACTGGCTAGCTCAAGCTTGGTTAAATTCTCCCGAATTAGCTATTGACAAATTGACGGTTGTACCGATTCCTCTACACGCAGAAAAGTTAAAAAAACGCGGTTTTAATCAAGCTGAAATTTTGGCAGAAAGTTTTTGCGAGTTGACAGGCTTACCTTTGCAGCGACAAGGTTTAGAAAGGGTGAAAGATACTAAGCCGCTATTCGAGCTTTCCCCAAAAGAGCGGCAAAATGAGATGAAAGAAGCGTTGATTTTGGGTAAAGGATTTCGACGGGGACATCCCACTGGTAGTGTGCTGCTAGTAGATGATATTTATACTAGCGGAACTACTGTGAAGTCTGCCACTGAAACTCTGAAGCGGGCAGGAATTAAAGTGTATGGAACGGTGGCGATCGCAAGCAGTAGAATCAAGTAGTAGTAGAATAAATTAAAAATTAAAAATTGAAAAATTAGGGAATAACTCAGGACTGAAAAATAAATAACTTGATGAGTTACTGAATATTTTACTGATTCTAAAAAGCGTAAAAATTACTCCTTATTCCAAAAGATATTCTTGATGCCTCAAATTGTCCAATCTTCAATTGTTAACCCTGCCACTTTTCCGAAATCTCGATGATTGCGAGTTAACAGAATCAATCCACAAGACAGTGCAATTGCCGCGATTCTTGCATCCATCTTTGCCAGTTGAATTCGTCGTGCCTTTAATTGCTCAAATGTTGTAGCTGCACGCGCATCGAATGACACGAGGGGCAATACTTTAAAGTCACTAACCAGTCGCGCCATCATCTCATATCCTTTCACTACGTCATTGAGGGTGCGAGCGCGATTAATATAAGCGTGACAGCCAAGCATTTGTTCGTGAAAGGTGACAATTGATACGGCAAAATCTGATAGCGGGTATTGAGCCATGCGTGTTGAAAGGTTGCTATAATCCTTCCCAGTTTGACGTTGAAGAATGCTGAGATGGTCTGTATCCAATAAATATTTCATAGCTCGTCTTCCGATTCCATTACAGACTCATCACCTTGACGAATTGCTCGTCCTAATACCAGTACCTCCTCAAAGGCTGGTTCATCTTTGAAAGACCCTGTAATTTGTTCTAGCCAATTTGTCGGTTGAGGATTTGTAACTTGTTTCTGCAATTCGGTAATTGCTGCTTCTACTGCTGCTATTCGTTCCTCTAAAGAGGTGTTGGTTGCCATTGGAGTTTCTCCTAATGAATTGTTTTTGTCTGAAGGATAACGACACCCAAATTCTTTTTCTGTATTTAGTTTGCCATCGAACGGCGCAAAAACTGGGTTTCTATAATTTTGGGGAATGGGATGCGCTAGGCTGTCATCTCCAATGGTTGAGTCTCCTGACCTTTTGAAACCCAAACTAGAAAAATGGAGTCAGTAACAATGCTAATCATTTAAATCCGTTACTTAATACGTTGCTAAAAAAGCATCAAATGTAGCGCGATCGCACATCGCAGATTGAGCACCATTTTTAGTAGCACACAAAGCACCCGCCGCCGCACCCCAAACCACAGCTTCCCGCAAAGGCAAGCCACCATCTAATGCTGCCGCAAGTCCACCATTAAAGGCATCGCCAGCAGCTACCGTATCAACAGCAATTACTGAAAAAGCCGGAGCAAAAAAAGTGTCATCAGCAGTCGCACAAACTACACCTCGATCTCCTAATTTAATAATCGCATTCTTGACACCCAACTCTCGCAATCGAGCTGCCGCTTTAGCCGCAGTTTCCTGATTATTTACAGGAAAACCTACAAGTTGACTAGCTTCGACTTGATTAGGAGTAATAATATCAATTAACTGATAAAGTTCTGGGGGAATATCTGAGCGGAAAGGTGCAGGATCGAGAATAACTTTTACACCTGCTTCCCATGCAACTTTGGCGGCGGCTTGCACAACTTCCAGTGGAATTTCTAACTGTAATAGCAAAGCTGTAGCCGTTGGCAATGTTGCTTTCAAGCGTTCTACATCTGTATCATTAACGCGGTTATTTGCACCAGGAATGACGATAATATTATTTTGACCGCTGTCTTCAACAGTGATAATTGCAATACCAGAATGACTGTCTTTGTCAATTAATACTTGGTCAGTATTCAAACCATAAAATTGTAAATTTGTCAATAGTTCTTGACCAAAATTATCAGCACCAACGCGCCCGATCAGGTGGGTTGTTACTCCGAGGCGGGAGGCAGCTACAGCTTGATTGGCACCTTTACCGCCGCCTGTGCTGAAGAAATTATGACCGAGTATAGTTTCGCCGGGAAGTGGCAACCGGGGAGTTTTGGCGATGAGGTCGATGTTGATGCTGCCGAAGATGATGATGCTCATAGATAATGATTATTATGTCGCGATTGATATCAAGATGCCAGAAATTCAGTGACAATTTCCTCTGAAATTAAAAGTCGAAAATCTAAAATTTCGACTAGAACTAATTTATCATTTTGAGAGTAATGAAGAATCACTTGCCCTTCTTCTTCAGCATAAGCGATAGGTTCATTTGAGAGTTCAATTAAAAAAACATCAACATCTTTGCTATACCTAAATTTTTTCATATCTAGACTTCCTATTCAGTTGGTGGATGCCAACCAGCAGATACCCACGCTTGCCTGACTGTGACAGCATAAGGGTTGTTTAGTTGCAAAGCTAAGACTGTTGCGCGACCACAAGCAGTTAAACCTGCAATGTGAGTGCTGTTATCTGTCCAAGCAAAATGACGTGACCATTTTTGTTGGCGAGGATTGAACAATTTGATGTTGCGGTTTGTTATTGGATCTTTGGCATGAGTTTGTGTGCCTTTGTAAGCATTGCACAGGCGACAGGAAAGCCACAAGTTTTCTTCATCGTCAGATCCACCTGCTGCTTTAGGAATGAGATGTTCAATTTCTAAAATCCCCAAAACATATTTTTGAAGGCTAAGGCAATAACCACACTGATTGTTTGCTTGTATCCGTACTCGCGTTCGGACTTCTTGAGAAATTTGACTCACTGGTGCAGGGGTTTAATTAACTCACGTTTGACGGCTTCATTGAGCGCAGTGGCTTTCCGCAGTAACCCCTCTTGATAAATTTGCATTAGAGTTTGTAACTCTGGACGCTCATCTTCAGTTAGGATACCTGCCTGTTGGCAATCGAGTAATTCACTCAATCGGGTATCTTGCTCCGGCTCCATTTGTAATTCCATCAGTTCTAACACTTGTTCATTAGAAAGGGCAGAGACATGCTCAAGGTCAATAACATCAGCTCTAATCGGTGGGATGGAGAGTTGAATACTATCTACTAAAACACTTGCTAAATCCCGGTTCGCCAACCGTGCAAACCTTTGAGCGCGTTGGTAAACTTCGTCGGGCAAAGTAATTGTGATTTGGGTGCTCATTGTTGACATTCCAGAATATTGAAAATGGCATCTCTGTTGACATAATCAGTTTTTTTACTTTCTGCAATCGCTTTTTTTAGAGCTATGTCTTAAGCTATCATTTTTACGTGATAATAACATAAAATTGGATAATGTTTACCAACTTGGCCTCAAAACAAAATACCCCCACCTAAAAAGGTGAAGGTATTTAACTTAATGGAACTGGGCAGAATCGAACTGCCGTCCAAAATGGGTATTAACTTCCCGATCGCTC
>DATGYA010000236.1:0-3411 GCA_035298405.1 Kamptonema sp.
CATCAACGCCAGCGAAAGACTGATTAACCGCCGCAACTAATGCGTCCCGAAGTGTTGCGCTGCTTCCCCCGGTTGCCGGAGTATTTGTAGTTACTACAACTCCATTAATTGTCAAAGAATATTCGGTATTAGCCGTAAAAGTTGCAACAGTGACAGTTACAACCCCTGCCACGTCAAGAGCGGTATTGAAATAGCTTCGATCGTACTTGGGGCTTAAATCTGCGGGCATTCCAGGATATCCGACTGGAAATTGTGGAGCAAAAGATGTTTGAGTCATTTAATTAGTCACCTTCCAAGCTTCTTGTTTCTTGAGGTTCTGTTCTTGTCGAATTTTCCCGATCGAATCCAATGAATAGTTACCCGAATCCGTCTTGGCTTGGTCGATCAGTTGGGCCATAAACCCTCGCTCCGCAGTCGGTTTGGCAAGCCCTTCGGCGACCATCACGGAAAATGCTGTACGAATCACGTCGTCTGGATTACTGGCTGATTGCACCAAAGAATCAAGATTTAGTGTAGGTCGAGAATTTTGCAAAGCAAGTCGCATGATTCCAACAGAATCTAATGTGTAATCCGGTTCTGCTTGAGCGACTTTTGGCAAAAAAGGAAAAGCTTCATTCCAAGTTTTCACCCAAGATTCTCGTTGCGTAGTTATAGCTTTTTCCTGACTGTCACGAGTTAATTGCAAGTCAGACTCTAATTGTTGTTTTTTAGATTGAATTTCGTCAATTCGGCGACGAAAAGCAGTATTGTCTCGTTCGACGGTGTCAAGGCGAGATTCTAATTCGGCAATCCGAATTTCTTTCTCTTTGACTCGGCGGTTAGTTGCGTTGTCACTGTCTGATCGGCTCAAATCGCTCTCAACAGACAAACTATCTTCGTAAGCGGTGGCCCGACCCTGCCAATAAACAGCAGAGTCTTTAGTTTCGCTTAACTCTTCCTCTTTCTCTGCCATGCCAGATTGCATGTCAACAACTAAGTCGATCAATTCGCTCTTAGACATTGCCTGCAAATCTTCGTCTTCATACATTTTCATATTGGTTTCACCTCCTACTTTTATGTGCAGATTGTCGAGCCGAACTTCTAAATCAGTCCATTTAGACTCCGAAATCTGCCAGCATTTTTCTAAAATTTCTGAATCTTTATGAAGTTCAGGGGTTGCTAGTCCGGGGTAAAGCCGAAGGTCGGCACCGCCTCGTGCCTTTACAGTTAGAGCTATGTGATTGCCCTTGATATTCCGCTGAATAGCGTCATATCTCTGGCCTTCCCAAACTCCCGGTGTCCAGTCAAGCTTGGTTATATACCCAACCGACAATTCAATTCGCCCGCCATCTAGCGCGTTTCTGACAGCGTGTTGGTCAATCAGTTTGACTTTCGTGCTGACAAAACCGCTGTCGTAAGAAACAGAACCGTTCCAGCCGACAGCAAACTGCCGAGCGTTGGAAGAGTCCAACATTGCCGGGGGGTGTTCGATCGAAATTGGCAAATCACACAACGTTTTTAATGAGTCGCGGTTTGCCACTTCTTCCGGTGGGCGAAACTCTCGGCGAACAGTGCCGTCAGGGTTGGGGTACTCTTGAATCCCGATGCGGGCAATTTTGGCATTGGCAACCAGATACCCTTCGGGTGTTAGTTGCCATTCACCTAACTTGCCGGAATCGGCTCGATATTCCCAGTCGGTTTTTTCGAGAACTTTGGACACAAGAATCAAATATTAAAAGTCGCCTATCTGTTGATATGCGAACAGGAGAACTCTAAACCCTATATTATCCGTAGGGTTTCTTGAGGTTGATGTTTTATAACGTTTTCGCATGAATTGGCACAGATCGACATAAATCATGTCAAAATAACAGAAGTTCTGCAATTTACGCTCATGCCAACTTTTGCAATTTCTGTAGAATTTAATTGCTCGTCAAAAAAACGAGCAATGGGTTTATTGATACAATTATTTCGAGAGTCAAAAGGTTTGAGCCGAGGTCAGTTGGAAGAGTTGGCGGATCTTCCTGTGAGAAGCGTAAAGGAGATAGAGAAAGGAGTTAGAGCAATTGACGCTATTGAATTAGAACGCATTGCATCAGTGTTTGGCTCGCCTCTTGACGCACTTGTTCCACGCCAACTTGCAAAAAATGGACAAAATAATACTGGAAACGGACTTATTCGATCGGCTCGACAAAGCTAGTCAGTTTTTAGGCTCACTGCCCACTAACGAGCAAGTCCCTAGTCGCCAGCCAATCAAAGATATTTCCCAGTCCCGACTGGCGACCAAAGATATCAGTGCCAGACGGAAGCAGACAGAAATAACCAAAATCAAGTCGGCACAATCTGTTACGGATAAATTAGAGCAAGATTTAATAAAGGAATTGGTGAGCTATTTTGAGTAATACTACAGTGACGATTGCGGGCAAAGAGTACGTTTATCAGGGCGTGACAGATTTAGAGGTTGCGCCTTTGGCAGAAGTGTTCGGCACTGAACGCCCAGAGGAAGGAACCAAGGAATACAGAGATTGGGAAAGGCAATTTATGCGAAGATTTGCTGATTATTCTAGTCAGCGGGCGATCGCTTTTTTCTTGCTCTGTGCCTTCCCCGACCTTCCCGAATCTATCGTTAAATATACGGTTCGTCGAATGCCCGATGGGACTGAAGAGTGCAAGCCGGGGCGAGATTTGCGGATTAAGTTGGAGGCAAAAGACTTTGAGCAAATTGTTCTCATTATTTCGTCTGAACTCAAAAAAATAGAAGAAAAATTAAGCCAAGAGAACGGTGCGCGAACAATGACGCTTGGTAATGGCACACCTGATATCAGTGCTGTTGCGTTCAGAAGACGGGAAGCGGCACGTTTTGTGTTAGACGACGCTGATATTGAAGAGGAAAAAACAATCCCCATTCAGCAGAATAATTCAGAAGAAATAGCATCAATCGTGGCTGAAGTATTAAAACAGCGTCAATCAGCAAATTAAAAATAAAGTTGACAAAATATTGCGAACAGGAGAACTCTGCCAGTTCTTTTCAATAAATATTGCACACAGATAAGGTCGTTAAAATTTAGCAGACAGAAAAACTTGGCAAATATGAAAAACAAACCAGTAAAAGATTACGCTTTGGCATTAAAATTCAATAACGAATTAAAACTAGAAAATCCTGAAGACTTTAATTTGACTCCAGAACAGACAAAATATTTAGAAGCTCAACTGGCTTTGCTTGTCGAAGGAGCAAAAACTGGAACTAATTTACTTGTTGTCAGAAAAATCCAATAAATCGTTAAAAATAATGCGAACAGGAGGACTCGCCAAGTTCGCTTATTTTTTAACTTTATGGCTACCGGAATCAATGTAATTTTTAGAATCACGGATTTGGCAAGTTCTGCGCTTGCTAACGTTCGATCGGAAATGAATAGCGTCGCAAAAGGTATTACC
>DATGYA010000237.1:0-29748 GCA_035298405.1 Kamptonema sp.
ATTGAAAAATCCAATAAAATTCGCAATGCTATGGCAAACATACAGAATATTTAGATTTGATCGTAAAACTAAATTTTAATTAAGTTAAGTACCAAAATTTTTATCTTTTTATGTACCTTTTAGTTAGATATATCTCAATCCAACCCAGAGCAAAATCGGCAGCTAATGCCATCACTGCTGCTGGAATTGCACCCGCAAAAAGTAACTGATTATTACCCGTAGCCACACCGCGAAAAATAAAGACTCCTAAGCCTCCTGCGGCGATAGCAGCAGCAATAGTTGCCAAACCAATTGCAAACACCGTAGCAACTCTAACACCTGCTAAAATCACACCCATTGCCAAAGGAATTTCTACCTGAAATAAAATCTGCCAATCTGTCATTCCCATGCCAAGTCCCGCTTCACGAATAGCAGGATCTACACCTACAATCCCAGTATAAGTATTACGAATAATCGGCATTAATGAATATAGAGTTAGAGCAATAATTGCTGTCCGCGCTCCTATTCCACCCACAACAGGAACAGGAATTAACAAGCCAAATAATGCTAAACTGGGAATAGTCTGCATTACATTTGCAAAACCTAAAATTGGCTGGTTAAATTCAGGTTTTCTAGTAACTAAGATACCCAGAGGAATACCAATTAAGACAGCTATAAAAATTGAAATTGACACTAATATCAAATGTTCTATTGTATGCTGGATTATTTCAGAACCATAGCGATTTAGAAATTCATTCATAGTAATAGGTAATTGTAATTAGGTATTAGAAGCTAATTGTAAACATTCAATAAAAGCGCGAGCTTCTGGCTGTTGAGACTTAATAAAATCCGCAGGTCGATCCAATTCTACTAGCCGTCCATCTTGCATCAAACCAATTCTCGAAGCCAGAAAAAATGCTTCTTGAATATCGTGGGTAACAAAAATCACAGTTTTACCGAGTTGCTGTTGTAATTGGCGAAATTCTCGCTGCAACTCTAGGCGAGTAATTGGATCTAAAGCACCAAAAGGTTCATCCATTAATAGTATAGGAGGATCGGCAGCAAGTGCTCTAGCGACACCAACACGCTGCCGCTGTCCACCAGATAATTGATGGGGGTAGCGTTTGGCGAATTGTTGAGGATCTAGACCAACTAATTCTAACATTTGGTGAACTCTAGATAAAATGCGATCGCGCTCCCACCCTTCCAGCTTTGGCACTAAACCAACATTTTGCTCAACAGTGAAATGGGGAAACAAGCCGATTTCTTGAATTACATAACCTATTCGTCGCCTCAGTTGGATTGGATTCCACTGTGTTGTCAGTTTTCCTAAAACAATCACTTCACCATTAGTCGGTGTCAGCAAATTGTTAATTAGTTTCATAGTAGTAGTTTTACCGCTACCGCTACGTCCTAGTAATACTAAAACTTCTCCTTTTAGCACTTTAAAGTTGAGTTTGTCTACTAAAGGTCGTCGATTAAGACGATAAGTAACATCTAAGCATTCGACAGCAATTTCATTATTTGATGACATGAGGAATTTCGCAGGTTGTAATACTGGCGATAAATTTACTATACAACACTTATCAATATAAAGATGAGTTTGCTTGGCTCAAATTGGCTAAAAACAAGCTAATTGAAGTAGTATTTACCAGCGACTTACTCAAAAAAGTTATAAGATAGGCTGAAATATTGGAATTGTATATGATTTTAGAACACGACGTAATTATAGTAGGCGGCGGGTTAGCTGGTTGCCGCGCCGCCTTAGAAATTGCCAAAACAGACCCCAGTTTAAAAGTAGCAGTCGTCGCCAAAACTCACCCCATTCGATCGCACTCTGTCGCCGCCCAAGGGGGAATGGCCGCTACACTGAATAATGTAGACTCTGAGGACTCTTGGCAAGCCCACGCCTTCGACACAGTAAAGGGTTCCGACTATTTAGCCGATCAAGACGCGGTAGAAATTCTCACCAAAGAAGCCCCCGGAGTCGTAATAGACTTAGAACACATGGGAGTATTATTTTCGCGCCTCCCAGATGGCAGAATTGCCCAACGCCCCTTTGGTGGTCATTCTCACAGCCGCGCCTGCTACGCCGCCGACAAAACTGGTCACGCCATCCTCCACGAATTAGTCAACAATTTGCGCCGCTACGGAGTACACATTTACGAAGAGTGGTATGTAATGCGCTTGATATTAGAAGAAGGTCAAGCCAAAGGGTTAGTAATGTATCACTTAATAGACGGTCAAATTCAAGTTGTCCGCGCTAAAGCCGTGATGTTTGCCACTGGTGGTTATGGCCGCGCCTACAATACCACCTCCAATGATTATGCTTCAACCGGCGACGGTTTGGCAATGTCTGCCTTGGCAGGAGTGCCATTACAAGACATGGAGTTTGTCCAGTTTCACCCCACAGGTTTGTATCCCGTTGGCGTGTTAATTTCGGAAGCTGTCCGGGGAGAAGGCGCATATTTGATTAACTCGAATGGCGATCGCTTCATGGCAAATTATGCCCCTAGCCGCATGGAATTAGCACCCAGAGATATTACTTCCAGGGCGATATCTTTAGAAATTCGGGCTGGTCGAGGAATTAACCTTGATGGTACTGCCGGTGGCCCATTTATTTACATGGATTTGCGACATCTGGGCCGGGAAAAAATTATGAGCAAAATTCCTTTTGCTTGGGAAGAAGCCCACCGCTTATTAGGTATTGATGCTGTAAATCAACCCATGCCTGTACGTCCTACAGTTCACTATTCAATGGGGGGGATTCCCACAAATACAGGGGGTCAAGTTCGCAGTAGTGCCGATGGTTTAGTGGATGGTTTTTTTGCCGCCGGCGAAGCTGCTTGCGTTTCGGTTCATGGCGCAAACCGTTTAGGTAGCAATTCACTTTTGGAATGTGTGGTTTATGGGAAAATCACTGGTGCAACCATAGCACAATTTGTACAAAACCGCAAGTTGCCAACAGTAGATGAATCGCGTTATCTTCAGGAAGCCAAAGAGCAACTGCAATCGCTAATTGACCAACCAGGAACTATCAGAATTGACCAATTAAGGCAACAATTTCAAGATACGATGACGGAACATTGTGGCGTATTTCGTTCTCAGGAAGTCATGCAGGAAGGATTGAGTAAATTGGCAGATTTGCAGCGACAATATCAGGATATTTACTTAGATGACAAGGGCAAATTGTGGAATACAGAAATTGTTGAAGCTTGGGAATTACGGAGTTTAATGATTGTGGGACAGTTGATTTTAACTTCAGCTTTAAATCGGCAAGAAAGTCGCGGTGCCCACTCACGGGAAGATTTTCCCCAGAGGGATGATGAGGGTTTCTTAAAGCATACGATGGCCTATTATTCACCGTCGGGAATTGATTTGTCCTATCGACCTGTGGCGATTACTATGTTTGAACCCAAGGAGAGAAAGTATTAATTTTTAGGTGGGTGTTACCACCTTATCAATTGGTAAGTACAGGTCGGCAAAGGTCAAATACGCTCAACTTTAGGAGATGACTGTAAACTTGCTAGTGTTATACTACTTTTATCGGTATAGTTCCGAATTTTTTCGAGTTATACCGCACCGATAAGCGATTAATCTGCTGTGAATTATGAACTCTGAGGAATTGTTGCAGCGGTACTCTGCTGGAGAGAGGAACTTTAAAGGAGTCGATTTGAAGGGAGCGCAATTGCACGATGCTAATTTAGAAGGAATTAACTTGCATGGTGCTAATCTCTACTACGCTGGGTTGCGGGGTGCTAATCTGGAAAGAGCCGTTTTAGATAATGCAAGGCTGGATAATGCCGACCTAGAAGGAGTTAACCTAGAGGGTGCTAGCATGCGCTAAGTTTGCTGCCAGTTCGACAATCTAAATTTTGCCCTGGATGAACTAATTGCCATATTATTAATATTTCAACCTTTAAGAAGTTTCCCTAACTTCCTCCACAGTCAAAGAAAGCGCCTCGGCCACCTGTTCAGCATTTAATCCCATTGCTAATAACCGAGGTATGGCATCTTTTCGCGCCTGTTGAGCACTATCCGCCCTTTGCCTTTCAGCCTCTGCCCGTTGACTTTCAGCTTCGGCTTTTTGCCTTTCTCTTTCCGCCCTCAAACTTTCTAACTCTGCCCTTTCATCTCCAATTAATAATAAATTCCCTTCATCATCCCACCACCTTAACCACAATAGAGTTTGATTTTGATAACTTCCCTGCCATAACCCCACTTCAACACCCAAAGGCGGTATCGAATAATGCCCTCGTTCATTTGGTGTTAATGGCTGATAAACCCCTCCACTCAAAGTATAAACTTCCAACTTGCCTGTAGTAATTTCATAAATTCCATAGTAAGGAATCCTGATAATCTGCTCATACACCCAAAATTTCCCAGGTTTCGTTACGGTTCCAGCTACTACAGATAAAGGAGTTTTATCTCTTTCTTCATCTCCATTTCCACTGGCAAATTCTAAGGCAATTAATGGTGCAATATGTTCTCGCCATAACACATAGGAGCGACGATATTGACCATTAAGTTGTGGTGGTACATTGGGGACATAAAACCAATCGGGGGCTTCTGCGCCTTTTTCTGGGGGTTCCGTTTCTCGCCAATAAATGCCACTGTCTTGTCCAATAGCATATTGTCCATCGGGATGCAATTTTTGCAACACTGGGCCAATCGCATCAGTGAGAATTATGCTTTGGGGATGTTCCTGAAAGTTTTTCACAAAAGTACCATCTGACTCTGGTAGTTGTGTGTGGTCGGGGAAACCAGGAGGTAGATGAATTGCGTCTATGCTCTGGGTCATATATTTCTCGCCTATCTTACCTTTATTCAAGTTTATCACAAGTAGAGCTAGTGGACAGGGAATATGAATTAAAAATGAACTAAAAATGAATTAAAAATTGTAATTAAATATTCAAAAAGATGCTTTACAAGTAAAGCTATTTATATTATGATAAGTCCATGCTGAAGGGGAGTAGCTGCTGGTCACAAACATAACCAGCCCATCTGAGTCAACATACTGGCGTTAAGCCTGGTTCAGATGACAAATTCGCTGATATTAGACAAAAAGCAGCAATTTGCAAGCGAGACTTTCACTAAGTTCACATCAAAGGTGAGCTTGGTGGAGTATTGCAACTTTCATCAAGCTCACTCAGATAGCCACGATATAAATCTGAGGAGATTGAGAGAGTGTTAACAGCTTTTACTGCCGCGTTATTATTGATCACCATTTCAGAATTAGGCGATAAAACATTTTTTATAGCTGTCATTCTAGCAATGCGGCATTCGCGCAGGCTAGTGTTTATAGGAGCCACTGCCGCCTTAGCTGCAATGACGGTTATCTCTGTTTTAGTGGGACAAGCAGTATCCCTGTTACCGCAGAATTATATCCACGTTGCTGAAATCGGTTTGTTTTTTTGCTTTGGATTCAAGCTTCTATACGATGCTAAACAGATGCCCGCTAAATGTGACAGTGAGGAAGCAGCCGAAGCAGCCGAAGCAGTAGATAAAGCACGCTCCTTGAAATGGTTGCCGGCGGGAAGCAAATTAGCAGTAGTTCTCAAAACTTTTGTACTGACATTTATAGCAGAATGGGGCGATCGCACTCAAATAGCCACCATCGCCCTCGCTGCCTCCAACAATGCCTTGGGTGTCACCTTGGGCGCAATTGTAGGACACGCAATATGTGCGGCGATCGCCGTTATCGGCGGACGCATAATCGCAGGTCGCATTTCCGAACGTGCGATCGCCGCCTTGGGTGGATGCCTATTCTTAATATTCGGCACAGTCGCCTTCTTAGAAGGAGCGTAGTTTTATTAGAGTGCGTCAGTAGTCAATTATTTGCTAATAGCAATAAATTTTATCTGACGCACCCTAAATACTTGTTAGAAAAAGCGTAGAAATTAAACACTTAACAGTTAACAGTTAACAGTTAACAGTTAACCGTTAACCAAATTAATTCTTGTTATTCGGCACAACATTAGGAGCTGGAGATGCTGTTTGCGGAGCACTCGTGGGCGAACTGGCTGGCTTTGGAGTTCCGGCAGCCAACTGCTTAATTTGGTCTTTAAAAGTAGCAGGAGCCAAATCAGTAGCCTTAGCAAAAAGCTTTTGGGAATCTTCAGTTTTGCCTTGTTCTTTTAGAACTATTGCCTTAGCCAAGACAGGGCGAAAATCCTTAGCATCAGACTTGGTCGCTTCATCATAAATAGCGATCGCCTCATCATAACGCTTCTGCTCAGCATAAACCTGACCCAAAATCAACTGCACCGAAGTCACATCAACACTCCCCGGCTTCGCCTGATTCGTAGCTGGAGCCGCCTTCAGAGTATCTTGCAGCAACCCAATCGCCGCCTCTGGCCGCTGCTGCTTAAGCAACAAATTCACCAACCCTTGCAAAGCCTTAATTTCCCCAGGCGCAACCGTCAGCACCGAGCGATAAGCTTGAGCAGCACCCTCGCGATCGCCCGCATAATCCTTAGCTTGTGCCAACAGAATCGCATACTCGGCATTTTCAGGATTCAGCTTCGAGAGCTTTTCCAAAGGCGGGATCACATCTTTAATTTCCCCCTGCTTAGCCTGAAGCAATTCCAGCCGCACCTGCAACAATCCCCGCAGAGCAGTCACATTATCAGGTTCCCGCTGCAAGACCAACTCATAACCGCGAGCCTGAGCTTGTAAATCTGATTGCTTAGCCGTTGTCGCCGTCTGCGTTGGTGTAGGCGAGGGCGAACTCGAAGCCTGATTCGCCTTCACAATACTATCTACAATCGGAGCAATAGAAAAACCCACGAAGGCAACGATCGACAGCACCATCACCACACTAATCAACCCACGACGCTTATCTACCATCTTACGAAATCCCCATAACCTCAATGGTTCTCAATTTCAACGCTCCAACTGACAAAGCAGCGTTTTGCTTGCAGCTAATATGGTAACAGGCCCACAACTTCACTCAGCGAATCAACTTTGGACTCAAAACTGTCTCGCTTCCCAAAGGGTTGCAGCGTCAGAGTCTAGCTTAGCTTTGCTGAGTACAAAATTACCTAAATGAGCGGATCAGCCCGTTAGGTAATTGAATTAAGTACAATAGGCAAACTGAATGTCGTGACCCTACTAGCGAACAACTTCGACTTAAGGCAATCAACTTAAAGATCAGTCAGTATATCCCCAACCCTTTGAAGTCAAAGATTTTGGGACTTTACAGACCGAGTACGAGCAGTGCCGATTGACTGACCGTCTCCCCTGAACTTTTTGTCTATCTGCCAACAGACATAAGGCGTAAGCCCCAAGTTTGACCCTAGTAGCATTTAAAACAGTTTCTTTCAACCTCCCAAAAGGGATGTGTCTCCGCCGCAAGGAGTTTTTATGAACCCCTCCTCGAACCGCTCTTCTAAATCGCGTAAATCTACTCCCTCTGAAAAAGAGCATCTAAGCGAGCAGATTGTCAATCTAATCAAAGCTCCACCCCAGCCGCCTGAGCCGACTGCGGAAACTCCTGTACCCTCCGCACCTGCGAAACCCACGCCTATCGAGCCAAGTCAATCCACAACCCCAACGGACGCACCAGCATCAACAGAAAAGCTGCAAAGGCCCCGCCAGCGACCAGTTCCAACGCTGCAAGTAGCGCCAAAGGAAAAATCTGGTGATGTTCCCGCATCTTTTCCGAAAACACCGCCAAAGGAGACGCTAACAGATAGTCCTGTATCCTTGTGGCAGGTAAAGCCCTCGCCCCCTGTTGGCGAAGTCGATAAGACAACAGCCGACAAGCCAATTTCAGTCGGCGCTACCGCCAGCGAGGAGGAACCAACAGACCCAACAGCGATCGCGATTCGGCAACACCCTATTCCCCCGCCCAGCGAACCCAGACAGTACCGAGCTGTAGGCTTAGTTCGCGGTCGCTATGCCCCCTCAGAAGATCAATTCACACGGGGTACGCTCATCGCTTCCGACGGGACAGCTATCGACGCAGTTTTACTGGGTCGAGTTATGAGTTTAGTGAAAAATCACCTGAACTTAGAGCAAGAACACCTCTGGGTTGTCTATCCCCGCACGCGACAGCAAGACGGCAACTTGCACGCTCAGATCATGGGGGTTTGGGAGCCTGAAACGCTTAAAAAACCAACCGATCCGTCCTCCGACGGAGAGGACACCGTATCAGAGGAAAATCAAGAGCAGGACAGCAACGAGGAATCCCCAGTATCCTTTCCGCCATCCCACAGTAATGTTGAAAATGGCTATTTTTCCATTAGAGGCGAGGTGATTTATCAATCGCAAGAAGAGGAAAAGTATGTCATCGTCAAGATTAAGCAAGCTCCCCGCAAAGATGGGGAAACGATGAAGTTTTTTAAGTTAAAACTCAAGGGGGATTTAGCAGAAAAGGCAGTTGGATATTTCTGGGATTTTCACATACAGTTGCAAGCTGACAACCTTTTGATTCAACAGGGCAATAATATTGGCCCTATGCCTATCAAGAAAAAGCCATTTAATAAGGGTGGTGGTGGTTTTAAAGGCAAGCGTCCCTTCACTCCCAGGAGAGACCCAGATGCCCCACGCCCGGAGCCTCCCAACCGCAAACAGCCTGCGATCGCGGCAGAAGCACCTCCCCCTCGTAAGGAACCCCTTGCCAAGCCGATCAAGAAGCCCAAGCCAACGGAGGGTTAATTTTTAACAGTTAACTGTTAATTGGGAGGAGTTCTCTGTCTTAATTAAAAACTGTTAGATTCAGCCACAAAGGTAGTAAATGTGCCTCCTTTGTGGCTGAATATTTTTAGGAATTATCTTAATAAGACTGTAGCTATTAGACAGGGATTAATATCCGCTCCATGAAACCTACTCAAATCTACCTATGGCAGACTTGACGTTCATTTCCTGCTTCTACCAAGGGAGTCGGCTCCAACTTGTCCACAGGCGTAACTTCAGACCGTAGCTCGTCTTACTTTGTCTGAATAACGAGACAAATTAATTGCTGCGTTCAAATCTCGGTTAATTGACAAATTGCAGCAGCCACAATTAAAGACTCGTTCCTTTAACGGCATTGATTGAGTATGACCGCAACTTGAGCAAGTTTTAGAAGAAGGAAACCATCTATCCACTAGCTCAACTTTCGTGCCATACATTTGTGACTTATACGTTAACTGACGACGAAATTCATAAAAACCACAATCAGAAATAGCTGCCGCTAGTTTATCGTTAGCCATCATCCCGCTCACGTTCAAATCTTCGATGCGAATGTGAGCATATTTTTTACTGATATCTGTCGTAGTTTTCTGTAGGAATTCTCGACGAACATTTGCAGTTTTTGCGTGAATCTTGGCAACTCTACGATAGTGTTTATGAGCATTCTTTGACGCTTTCACGCCTAACTTTTTGTTACCCAGTTGCTTTTTCCTATTCCTCCACTGTTCCTTACTCAGCTTGGTTTTCGCTTGGGTGAGTGGACGTGGAGATTCGTAAGAGTTCTTATCAGAAAGAGTTGCAAATGTTGATACCCCCAAGTCAATCCCCACTGGTTCAACAACAGAATGAAAAAGTGGTGGGATTTTTTCGGCTTTGATGGCAAAGGATACATACCATTTATCCGCTGTGCGCGAGATGGTAAATGTCTGTACCACACAAGGAAATGGGATGGATTCTTTGAGTCGAAATGTTCCCAACGTGGGAATCTTAATCGACTTGTTAGCTGCCAATAATACTGAGTGATTCCAGTCAGAAGCATCGACAGTGAACGAATCGCCCTCTTTTTTCCTTTTGAATTTAGGAAACTTCCCTAATCCTTTGAAAAAACGGGATAAAGCTTCACTAAAATGCCGGAATGTCATTTTGTAAACCCTGGAAGACAGGGTATTAGTCCATTGATATTCCGGCATCTTTTTGACATGGTTGGTAAAGACTCGCTCTATTGCTGTTACTTTTTTGCTGCTGCTACCTGGGAGACTTTTCACTTCTTGGTAAAGACTCAAGGCGTAGTTGTAGCAAAATCTGGCATAGCCAGAATGTCGCGCCATCAAGGTGCGTTGCTTGTTGTTAAGTTTGAGTTCTAACTTGATGGCGTACATATCTGGTTATCGCCAGAACCAACCTCACCAAGGGCTGACCTGCAAAACACCGCCTGTGGTAAACACCACCCTAAAATCGGCGAGTGGTTCTCCTATTTGCCTAGTACCAACTGGCTTATATAGCAACTCCGGTAAAGGAGTTTGTTTATCATCTGCTTTCTCTGGACTAACTGGCTTATAGCCTACGATCGCGCCGTCTTTAGCTACAGTAACTCGATAAGTTAAATCTTTCCCCAATCCTGACCGATTCTTCCAACCTGTATTAATTTGGTCGTAAAGTTTCCCGCTCACCTGTTCGATTTCGGCTGGATCTGTAATCCTGGGTGCTGTCGCCTCAGATCCCTTTAACTCTTCGGCTGAAAGCGGCGAAGCTGTCGGAGTGGGTGAAGGCGCAGGAGTAACATTAGGGGTGGATGTAGGATTAGGATTAGGTGTACCCGCACCGCTGGGGGTAGGCGTAGCTAGATTGCGGCCGCTGACATTGGGTTGAGGAATGGGATCTTTCGGGCGTTGGACTTCAGGGATGGGTACGAAGAAAAACGCGATCGCAGCCAAAGCCAAACTCGACATTCCCACAGCCGCAGGTAAAGCCCGTTTCGCCACAGGTGCCGCCGCTTTCGCATGGCGCTTAGAAACAGGCGCTAACCGCAAATATAGTTCTGGGAGGGTTTGGGAGTCGGCAAAAAATTGATCTACAGCCTCCACTAAATCAAATAACTGCACCGTAGTTAAATCGATCTGAGTTGGCAAGCTGGATTTTGACTGCACTAATGCTCCATTACTTTGTTCCCGTTCCTCCACAGTCAAGCGGTGTAAATTCTGGTTAATTCTGTGTAACTGAACCAAACCGGGCTGTGTGCGATCGCTATTAGGCGAGGGGACTCCGCTCAGAAATTCCTGAGCGTAGCTACTGACAGCTTTTACCAAGCTTTCAAAAAAGTCGCGCCCTCCCGTCAGTGGTTGCACGTGACCTACAAAATGACACTCTGCACTCATTAACATTGAAAGCGTAGGCTTGATATCGTCGAAAGAGCTATTACCAGCCGTTCCGTCGCTCAAACCTTCTAGTACCAGAGTGCAATTAGGCAGACTGTATTGACGCTGAATCGTCATTACTCCACCTCTCCGTCAAACAAACTATTCCAAAACCTTTGCATTCCTGCTGTACCAGTACAAAATAACAATTTGCCCAACAAATTGAGAGCGAGTTCATTTAACTTTTCATCAGAACCGTAGGCTACAACTAGCGATCGCCTGGGGTTCATGCGCGCGCGGAAGTGAGAGCGAAACCGTTCCAAGTAGTCAGCCAGAGGCAAATGCTGTTCCAGCGACATACCTTTTTGACTCATTTGCTGGTAGTCCAGCAACAACTGTCTAATTCTCACAGTTAGCCTGCGCGCCAAGTTGCAGGCGATCGCCACCAGTGCTTTAGCCTCTAATACACTCAGAGAGCGCCGCTGACTGAAACGCCGCAGGGGGTTAGTGTTCCGCAACAGCCAAAGGGCAACCCGATGTTTAACAATTCCTTCCAGTTCCAGTTCCTTTGACACTACCAGCATTTCTTCTGCACCACCGAGATACAAGGCTTCGATCGCCAGTAACATCAGGTCTATTTGCAACCTGGCTCGACGGGGACATCCCCTCTCTGAGAGCGGTATATCCGGCAAACTGTCCAAAATTAACGGGGAAGACTCGGCCGGGGAAGTTTCTGATAGCATTACGATCGCAGCAACATTCATTTAAACAAACTACAGGAGTGAACGAGTCTTGGGCAAGCTAAATCCCAAATGAGCGGCATCTTTGGGGATGCCTTGCTTTTAGTATTCACATTTATTTCTACTTCTCTCTAGCAACCTAAGTTTACTCAATTTAAAGCCCCTCTGTCAGGAAAGAGTAACCTAATTCAACACTGGGTTAAGAGAGTGCAGCAGCTTTGATTTCTTTACTTTAGTTTACAAAAGTGCCACGATTAGGGAAGATTAAAACTTAGAGGTCAGCACTCACCGGCCAGCCTAAAGGCGGCGCTGGAAGAGTCAAAATCCTTGGATTCAAAGGATCGATCGCAGCCATTTGGGTAAAATCCCCAAAAAATTGCTAATTTTTATTGTAGTGGTACGTCACAGTTATTCAACCGGAGGATAGCAGGGGGAGACAGAGAGCCAGAGATAGGCAACTTTTATCCTTCGCCTCCTGTGTCCTACCTCCTTGGCGATGCCACTAGACCCATGCCGTAAGCTTAATGCCCCATCCTCACCTATGTCTTCAAATTCTCCGTTAGCTTGGCACAGCCTAGAAATTGACAAAACCCTCGAACAGCTAAGCAGCGACCCTAATGCTGGTCTGACCAGTCAGCAGGTGTCAGAACGCTTGCAGAAATATGGCCCCAACGAGCTAGAAGAAACTGGAGGGCGCAGCCCTTTGTCAATTTTTATCGATCAGTTCACTAATATCATGCTGTTGATGCTGATGGGTGTGGCTGTAGTTTCGGCTGTTTTGGACATTAGAAGCAACAGTTTCCCCAAAGACGCGATCGCGATTTTTGCCATAGTCGTTCTGAACGGCATTCTGGGCTATTTGCAAGAAAGCGGTGCTGAAAAAGCTCTCGCTGCCCTCAAAAACCTGGCCTCGCCTCTAGTGCGGGTAGTGCGCGACAGCAAAATTTCGGAAGTAGCAGCTAAGGAACTGGTTCCGGGAGATATCATGCTGCTGGAAGCAGGGGTGAAAATAGCAGCAGACGGACGCTTGCTCGAAGCTTCAAATCTGCAAGTTAGAGAAGCAGCCCTCACGGGTGAAGCTGTTGCTTCTAGTAAGCAAGCTGACCTAGAACTAAAAGAAGATACCTCTTTAGGCGATCGCCTCAACTTAATCTTTCAAGGTACAGAAGTTGTCCAAGGTAGGGCAAAGGCGATCGTCACTGGCACTGCAATGGATACTGAACTGGGTAAAATTGCCGCCCTGCTTCAGTCTGTAGAAAGCGAACCCACTCCTCTACAACAGCGGATGACTCAGCTAGGAAACGTCCTAGTCACGGGAGCTCTGGCCTTAGTTGTCATAGTAGTCCTCGCTGGAATGCTCAAGTTTGATGGTGGGGGACTGGGTTTCGATACCAGTAGATTTGAAGAACTGTTAGAAGTCTCCCTAAGTATGGCCGTCGCCGTCGTCCCTGAAGGTCTCTCAGCAGTAGTTACAGTGACTTTGGCGCTGGGAACTAGGCGCATGGTCAAGCGCAATGCCTTGATCCGCAAATTGCCAGCAGTAGAAACATTGGGTTCTGTGACTACTATCTGTTCGGACAAAACTGGCACGCTGACTCAAAACAAGATGGTAGTCCAGGGAGTAAATACTGCCAGCTATAGGGCGGCCCTAACTGGGGAAGGTTACGCTCCGATCGGCGACTTCATCGATCGCAACGTATCCACTAAAATTGACAATTTAGAAGAATATCCCGAACTCGAATCTATACTCATTGCCTGTGCGGTATGTAACGATGCAGTGTTACAGCAAGAAAATGGCGAATGGACGATTTTAGGGGACCCAACAGAAGGGGCGCTATTGTCTTTGGCGGGGAAAGCGGGAATTTACAGAGAACAGCAAGCCCAAATTCTGCCGCGAGTTGCAGAGTTTCCCTTCTCTTCAGAACGCAAGCGGATGAGCGCGATCTGCGAATTGCCGGGTCAGGGGAAATCAGTTGTCCCCTTGGAAGATGGGCCGGCAAATTATTTAATGTTTACCAAAGGTTCTCCGGAACTAATTTTGGAGCGCTGCAAGTCGATTGTGACGGGCGATCGCACGGAATTACTCACCGATGGAGTCCGTGACAGTATTCTAGACCAAAATAATGATATGGCAAGTCGCGGTTTGCGCGTACTTGGCTTAGCTTACAAAACCTGGGAAAGTTTACCACCTGAAGGTTCCGAGGAAACCAGCGAGAGAGATATGATTTGGCTGGGGCTGGTGTCGATGTTGGATGCAGCTCGACCGGAAGTGCGAGAAGCGGTGGCAAAATGCCGCGACGCTGGCATCCGCGCAGTCATGATTACAGGCGATCACCAGTTGACAGCGAAGGCGATCGCTATAGATTTAGGTATTGCCAAAGAAGGCGATCGCGTCCTCACAGGTCAAGAATTGGAAAAGCTCAGCTCAGAAGAACTCAAGCAGCAAGTTGGCGAGGTTAGCGTCTACGCCCGCGTCTCTCCAGAGCATAAACTGCGAATCGTCCAAGCTCTGCAAAGCCTCAACCAATTCGTCGCTATGACAGGCGATGGCGTGAACGATGCTCCCGCCCTCAAACAAGCTGATATCGGTATCGCTATGGGCATTACAGGCACCGATGTCAGTAAAGAAGCTAGCGATATGGTATTGATAGATGACAACTTTGCCACCATAGTTGCGGCCGCTGAGGAAGGACGAGTTGTTTATACCAATATTCGCCGTTTTATCAAATACATTTTGGGCAGCAATATTGGCGAAGTTTTGACAATTGCGGCTGCTCCTTTAATTGGTTTAGGAGCAGTGCCGCTAACGCCTTTACAAATTTTGTGGATGAACTTAGTTACAGATGGCGTTCCAGCTCTGGCTTTGGCGGTGGAACCTGGGGAGCCAAATGTAATGAAACGCCCTCCTTTTAGTCCTCGCGAAAGTATTTTTGCTAGAGGCTTGGGATTGTACATGATTCGCATCGGGATTATTTTTGCAATTCTGACGATCGCGATGATGGTATGGGCTCAGAGATATACCACTAGCCCCAATCATGTAGGCGATCCTGAAGCTTGGAAGACGATGGTGTTTACAACTCTTTGTTTAGCTCAAATGGGACACGCGATCGCGATTCGCTCCAACACTCAGCTAACAATTGAGTTGAACCCGATGACGAATGTCTTTGTTTGGGGAGCTGTGATCGTCACTACTGTTTTGCAGTTAATGCTGATTTATGTTCCGTTCCTGAGAGACTTCTTCGGCACTCATATTTTGAGCCCAATGGAACTCGCTATTTGCTTCGGTTTCAGTGCCTTAATGTTTGTCTGGATTGAATTGGAAAAGCTATTTGTACGCTTTTACCGTAAATCTCAGCATTAGTTGTTAGTTGTTAGTTATTGGTGGTTAGTGGTTAATATTTAAAATGTAGTAAACATTTAGGTAATCCACTAACTACTAACCAATATTTTCTGATGTATTTGAAAACGCTCCAACTCCGCCAGTTTCGCAACTACCGAGATCAAAAGGTAGTATTTGATGCTCCTAAAACGATTTTGGTGGGTAATAATGCTCAGGGAAAATCGAATTTATTAGAGGCGGTAGAGTTACTTTCTACTCTAAAAAGTCATCGAGCAACACGCGATCGCGATTTAATCCTTGATGCTAAACCCATAGGGCAAATTGATGCTACTTTGGAACGGCAAATAGGGAGAATTGATTTAACTTTAACTCTTCGCACTCAGGGAAAACGCACTGTTGGACTCAATGGGGAACCCCTGCGTCGGCATTTAGATTTTTTGAGTGTCTTGAATGCGGTACAATTTTCGAGCTTAGACTTGGATTTAGTGCGAGGTGGGCCAGAACATCGCCGCGACTGGATCGATCGCTTAGTAACTCAGTTAGAACCTGTTTATGCTCACATTTTGCAGCAATATAACCAAATTTTGCGGCAACGAAATGCTTTGCTGAGGCGAGAGAGAGAGGGGGGGAATAAAGCAGAATTAACAATTCCTACTGCTGAATTGCCAATTAGTAATTCCCAATTGAGTTTATGGGATGCACAATTGGCGACAGCGGGCGCTCGCGTAATTAGGAGGCGCGATCGCATTTTGGAGAGGTTGATTCCCCTAGCTCAAGCTTGGCATCGCTCAATTAGTGGGAGTACGGAGGTTTTAGAGATTAAGTATATTGCTAATGTGGAAGTGATGCAGGAATTAATTGCTCGTGACAATCTCGAAGGGGTAAGGCAAGCTTTTTTAGAGAAAATTGGGGAAAGGGCGATCGCCGAGTGTTACCAAGGTACGACTTTAGTTGGCCCTCATCGAGATGATATTGCTTTTACTATTAATCATACTCCCGCTCGGCAACATGGTTCCCAAGGTCAACAGCGCACTCTGGTATTAGCATTAAAATTAGCTGAATTGCAGCTCATTGAAGAAGTCGTAGGCGAACCTCCCCTGTTACTGCTGGATGATGTCCTCGCCGAACTCGATCTCAACCGTCAAAATCAACTTTTAGATGCGATTCAAGAAAGATTTCAAACTCTGATTACTACTACCCACTTAGGTGCTTTCGATGCCCAGTGGTTGCGGCAAACCCAAATTTTATCAGTTAAAGCAGGGCAAATCAGCGAATTTTAGAATTTATATTTAAGATTGACAGATGATAACTTTAATGGTATGACCAGCTAATTTGATAGTAATTTAGTTCTGCGATCGCGAAATCAAGATAGGATAAAAGTTAAATTTGATTACGAATTTTAGTTCCATTTCTAATCAACCTTATGAAGCACTATGTTTCCCGCTTGCTAGCCCTAGTTTTAGTTGTTGTCATCGGCTTAATCGGCTGTTCTAATGTCCCCTCAACTCTGAGTGGGAATTATGGTGAAGACACATTAGCATTGGTCAACAGTTTGAGAACCGCGATCGCCTTACCGGACGATTCCCCAGATAAGGCCGCTGCTCAAGCAGATTCACGTCAAAGAATCAATGATTTTGCCGCTACCTACCGCCGAGACAATTCACTAACCAAGCTCACCTCGTTTACGACAATGCGGACAGCATTGAATTCTTTAGCTGGACATTACAGTTCTTATCCGAACCGCCCTCTACCAGATAAACTCAAGAAGCGGCTAGAGTCAGAATTTCAGCAAATAGAAAATGCAGTGAAGAGAGGATCTTGATTGATTTAATAAGAAGGAAAAAAATTTAACAAAAAATCTTTACCTTCTTTATAGTAGTGGCTTGAAGCGCTAAATTACTATCTAATCGAAAGTACCTCAAGCCACTACGACGAATATCGTGCTTATTGATGTCTATTTATATCAATTTGCCATAGACTAGAATGATGTCAATTATTATTCTGACATCTCCTATTTGCCCCTTTCCTCTTTCCCCTTCATTCAGGTGTCACCAGAATGAATGTTACTTGCTAGGGGATTTTTTAAGTTACAGATCGTGCTGAAAAGTTTTGAAGGGTGCTGAATAACTGTTTAATTGTGTCTTTTTGCTCACTCGCGAACCATATTCTATATACCCTATGAAATTTGCGCTAACTCGGAACGCCACAACTCAAGGTCAGCGGCGGATATTAAGCGTGGTAGCAACTATTTTGACCTGTAGCCTGTTCAACCCCTTCACGCTCAACAAATCAGCTCAAGCAGAAACTTTAAGCTATTGTAAGTTATCGCCCGATCAAATCCAGCAAAAAGAAAACTTGCGTAAAGAAGCTTTAACTGGGAAGACTGAAGCTGTCCAAGCTTATTTTACAATCTTAACTGACCACGCACGGGAAGTGGCACAATGCCGCAACAAAACTTGGCCGCAAACTCAGGCAATTTGGCTGCGTTTATATCCCTGCGATGCGAGACCGGGGGAAATAGATAGAGTTTTAGACCAAATTGTTAATAAAGGCTACAACCAAGTTTATTTAGAAGCGTTTTATGACGGTCAAGTGTTGTTACCAGTAGCAGATAATCCAACAGCGTGGCCTTCTGTAATCCGAACTCCTGGCTATGAAAAATTCGACATTTTGGCAAAAGCGATCGCCAAAGGTAAACAGCGGGGTTTAAAGGTTTATACTTGGTCGTTTACAATGAATTTTGGCTATACTTACGCTCAGCGTCCCGATCGACAAGAAGCACTTGCTCGCAACGGTCAAGGTCAAACAACTTTAACAATAGCTCAAGCTGCAAGTATTACCGATCAAGCAGAAAATAATGAAAATTATGCTTTTATAGATCCCTATAGCCCCCAAGCACGACAAGATTATTCTGTAATGGTAAATCAACTGTTGAAGCGGCGACCAAATGGGATGTTATTTGACTACGTTCGTTATTTACGGGGAGTAGGTTCGGCTTCAGTTATTACTAAAGTTCAAGACTTGTGGATTTATGGTAAATCCTCTCAAGAAGTGCTGCTGCAAAGGGCGCAAAATCAGCAAGGACGGGATATAATTCAGCGGTATTTAGCGAGAGGATTTATTAATCTCAACGATGTACAAGCTGCTAACAAACTTTATCCGAAAGAGAAAGAACCACTTTGGCCAGGACGGATTCCTTTACCGGAACCAAAACCGACAGTAACTCCTGTTTCTGGTAAACCAAATTCTCCCACTACCCCACCGAGAAAACCTATTCCTGGTAAACCAGAAGTACCGCCACCGCCCAAACTTGTTGACCCTGCGGTTTTACAAAATGATTTATGGCAGCTAACTGTTGGTCATGCAGTGCAAGGGATTTTAGAGTTTTTAGGTTTAGCAATTCAACCTGCTCAAAGAATGGGATTACCTGTGGGAGCGGTGTTTTTTCCTGATGGTAATAGAAGGATAAATACGGGGGGATTTGATTCGCGTTTGCAACCTTGGGATCGGTTCCCTAGTTCAATGGAATTTCACGCGATGTCCTATGGTTCTTGTGGGGATATGAGCTGCATTATTCCGCAGGTGCAACGGGTGATGAATCTAGCACCACAGGGTGCTTTAATTATACCTGCGATCGCAGGTGGTTGGGGTCAGCCTGTAAAGAATCGCCCTTCCCTAGAAATTCAAATGCAGGCGATTCATAGTATCGCACCTCAAATTAATGCTATTAGTCATTTTTCTTATGGGTGGCAAGAACCACAGGACGATCGCCAAAGGCGTTCTTGTCGGATGTAAAAATAGGGTTTAATCGACTTGTAGGGTGTGTCAGAGGAAGTTCTAGAACGAATATAGAGATTTTCGGTTCTGACGCACCCTACGAGCGATTGAGGGTAGGCACGGGGGCGCTACCACTACTTACGAAATGCCCCGCAATTTGCGAGTATTTTCTACCAAACTATGAGCAAATTGATCTAGTCTTTGAGATAGCTTCTCATCCAACAATTTTCCTTCAGAACTAAAAGCTTTCCAACCTTGTCCGATTGCAACTTGTTCGGGAATTACCCAGCAGTGAACCCATCTCAAAATTACTCGCAAATCATTAAGAGCATTGCTATTAGATTGGCCCCCTAAAACACTGATCGCTCCGGCAACTTTCCC
This sequence comes from Kamptonema sp., assembly GCA_035298405.1. Lineage (GTDB taxonomy): Bacteria > Cyanobacteriota > Cyanobacteriia > Cyanobacteriales > Microcoleaceae > Kamptonema. The sequence goes on from DATGYA010000237.1 coordinate 19,248, forward strand.
GTCCAAATGCTCAAAGCTCAACAAATCAACGGCATTTTTGATAACGCCGCTGACGCTACCGTGATACTCTGGAGTCGCCAAAATCAAACCATCAGCTTGCTTAACGGCATTCTGCAACCGTTTTACATCAGGGTAATCGGGATATTCATCCTCGCCGTTGCAGAAAGGAAGATGTAGCGATCGCACATCCAAAATCTCTACCTGTGCACCCAACGCCGCCGCGCGATCGCAAGCTGCAATCAAAGCCATTTGGCTGTAGGAACCAGCCCGCATACTTCCGCCAATGCCAACAATCTTAACCATAGTAGTTGAGAAGAATAAACAGCTTCAATAAAACGTACTCATAACGACTATGATTAAGGTAGCAAATTAAACGGTCGGCTGTCAAGGGCAGGATCGAGAATCAAACCAGAAGGTTAAACTGGAGTTGTATAGCTAGAGGGCAAAAGCCTTTTTCTCTGCTCAAAGTGACAAAAGAAGGTTAAGCTAAGCCCGTCAGCAGGTGGTGGCACGGTGCGTCCGGGAACTGTTTAAGGAACTAGCGGCGATACCTACGGCAGGCTTCGCCAAAGTCACTGAACAAGATTAGCGATCGCATAAACAATGACCCGCAGGATAAGTATGCTTGCGGGTCATTTATTTGTTGATAAAATGTCTACAATGAAGAAAGAAAAGGTTCTCTTCCTTCTTCCTGCCAACTAAGACCGCATCGCTGCCTTTTGCTCAGCCTTCAAATCCCGACTACTAGACGCTTCCAACTCCGAATCTAACAATGTCCTCCCCGTCGCTGCCAAATAAACATCATCCAAACTAGGGCGAGATTGGGCAATTCCAAAAGTAGGCAATCCTGCATCTCTAATTACTTGCTGAATATTCAAAAGTGCATCACTCTGAGGCGTTACTACTAAATTTAGCGAATTACCTTGAGCAGTATTAACGATCGCTTCTTGCACAAAAGGCAAAGATTGCAACAGAGATTTTGCTTTTTCTGCTTCTTCAATTGGCGAAAATTCTCGGATGCGAAGAGTGACGCGATCGCCTCCTACTTTATCCTTCAACTCCTCTGGTGTTCCTGTGGCAATTACCAAACCTTTATCAATAATCGCCACCCGATTTGCTAAAGCATCAACTTCTTCAAGATAATGGCTAGTTAGCAACACTGTTGTCCCAGAATCTCGCAATTGTCGCAAGAATTCCCAAACAACTACCCGACTTTCAATATCCAGCCCCACCGTTGGTTCATCTAATACTAAAACATCTGGTTGGTGCAACAATCCCGCTGCCAAATCTAGGCGTTTGCGGATACCGCCAGAATAAGTACCAGTCTTTTTATCGGCCCATTCTCCCAAACCAAGTAACGCGATCGCACGATCGATACGCTCCTTAATTATTGGGCGGGGTAAATGGTACAGAGCGGCTTGCAATTGTAACAATTCCCGGCCCGTGAGCACTTTGTCTAAAGCAACTTCTTGAGCAACGTAGCCAAGGCGCTGTCTAGCCAATCGGGGTTGCTCTACAACAGATATCCCCGATACCTCAAGCCGCCCACTATCGGGGGCTATCAACGTACACAAAGCCCGTAGAGTCGTGGTTTTGCCTGCACCGTTGGGGCCGAGCAAACCAAAAATCTCCCCCGGTTCTACCTCGAAGGAAACATCTTTAACAGCTTCAACAGTGCCGTAGCGTTTCTGAAGATTCTGGATTAAAACGGCGGGAGCCATATATATCAATGTATCTGAAACATTACTTTATATTTTAAATTATTCTTTCAAAATTTTAATAGGCGATCGCCTTTCTCCCAAACAAAAAATACTCAGCGGCAAACTCTTCCCACTGATTCCAATTCATTATTTTATACTTAAATTTATATTTCAACACTTTTAATCAACGATCCTTACCCATCCGCGCCTCACATTGTATAGCAGGCGATTGATGATAGCGTGTTCGTCTTCATTAAGTCCCCCTCCTAAAAGCGCGGATCGGAGCTGTTGTCGCTCAGCGCGAGTAACGACGCTGGAAAACATGACCTGACCAAAAAGTTCTTCTAGTGTGATTTGGGAGATAGACATGACATTGGGCTTCCTTTTTGTAAAATGGGTAGTTTTTCTAAGGAATGCTAGTAAATATACTGTGCCCTTTTTTCCAATTCAGCTTTGTGATTGAAAGCATGACGGCTGTGTGATTGTAATCGCGCCAATTTGTGATTTTAGACACTAAAATCATGCGATCTTCATCTTATATTTTTGTGACTCAGATCACTTTCACAACCAATTCACAAGGCAGACAAAGGCTTTGACAGGAATGATTGCCGTAAATTCACCTAGCGATAAATTTGTACGTAGATACACAGAGGATAGTCAGAACTTTAAATAGGGGACGGGTTTGTGCGTGGATACACGGAGGAGAGCAGAAAATCTATAACAACTAGCAGTTAACAATTAACAGTTAACATTTAACAGTTAACAGTTAACAGTTAACAGTTAACAGTTAACATTTTTTGTAGAAATTTAGTTGCGGCCACACTATCAAGGGGTTTCGAGAACAAATATCCCTGAGCGTGTTCGCATTCAAGCTGTTGGAGTTCCGCTAGCTGTTCTTTTGTTTCCACTCCTTCTGCGATCGCATCCAATCCCAAATTATGAGCCAGCGTCACGATCGCCCGTACAATTTGCAAAGGACTACCGCTACCTGCATCACCTGCACCCAAACGACTAACAAAAGAACGATCTATTTTCAAAGTATCGAGTGGGAAGCGGTGCAGATAACTCAAAGACGAATAACCAGTACCGAAATCATCAATCGAAAGCCGAATCTTTCGAGCTTTCAGTTGCGAGAGCATAGTGCTCGCTTTAGCCAAATTTTCTACGATCGCACTTTCAGTAATTTCTAGCTTTAAACTGCTTGGATCGCAACCAGTTTCTTGCAAAATTTCATCAATCTGCTCAAACAAATTCATTTGTCCTAACTGTTTTGCCGAAAGATTAACACTCATAGTCAGTGAGGAACTTATAGGCAACTGGCAATTAGATAAATTCGCAGCGTCTCCTCTCGCTTCTTCCTTTGCCAATAGGTCTTGCCAACTCCGTAACTGCTGACAAGCTTCTCTCAAAACCCAAGCTCCCAAAGGAATAATCAAACCAGTTTCTTCTGCCACGGGGATAAATTCAGCAGGAGAAACTAAACCCCTCGTCGGATGTTGCCAGCGCACAAGAGCCTCAAAACCGCTAATCCTGCCCGTAGAAAGTGAAATAATCGGTTGATAGTGTAATAACAGTTTAGTATTTTGAAAACTGCCAATGCTAGGAATTTTCGCTCCATTTTCCGAAGATTTCTCACACAACCACAGCGGTTTTGAATTAAAAATTGGTGAATGACCGTTGGAGTTGGAAGTGCTATCCACTAACTGAGAACTTTCTAAAGCCAAGTTTTGTAAAGGAATTGTGTGCTTTGAGGAAAAATCTGTTTTCCTTTGAACCCCCACAACAATTTGGCAGCTTTCTTGAATTGTCCGCCGCAAGTCAGTTTCCAACTGCAACAGGGAGATAGTTTGGTCGTGCATGGCCAAATTAAAAACCTCGTGGCGAGCTTTGCCAAGAGCTTTAGCGCGGTACATGGCAATGTCAGCATCCCGCAGGAGGTCTTCAGGATGGTTGTACATAGGGCAGTACTGGTATCGACCATCATCGTCGTTAGATGTGTTGCTGTCACCTTGACTGAAGACAATGCCGATGCTGACGGTGGTAAATAGTTCGTGACCTTCGAGGTTGAAGGGCTGGGCAAATTCTTGGTTGAGTTTGTTGGCGACAATGGTGGCATCGCCGAGGCTTTGAATGCCTTCTAGTAAAACAGTAAACTCATCTCCCCCTAGTCTGGCAGCGGTATCTGAGGGGTGGAGACAGGAGGTGAGGCGGCGGGCGATCGCGACCAACAGTTGATCTCCCACAGTATGCCCAAGGCTGTCATTAACAATTTTAAACCGATCTAAATCTAAAAATAAAACAGCAAATTTGTAATCTGGTTGCTGTTTGGAACGGCGGATAGCTTGGCCCACGCGCTCAATAAATAAGGCGCGATTGGGCAGTTGCGTAAGAGCGTCGTGAAAGGCATCGTGGAGGAGTTGCTGTTGGGCGCGTTTGCGCTCCGTGATATCTCTAATGATGATCTGAGTTGCTGCTTTTCCTCGATATGTGGCAGGAATTCCTGCTATTTCTACGTCGATTATTTTTCCATCCAGCCGAATCATTTTTTCTTCCATGAGGTTGATTTTTTTGTTTTCCTCTTGGACTTGCTGAATGCGGACTTTAACTATTTCCAGATAGTCAGGGTGGACGAGGTTAAATATGGGAAAACCGATCATTTCTTGTGCCGATCTTGCACCGACAAGTCTAGCTCCGGCGGCATTGATATAGGCAATTTTACCTTCGCTATAAACTGCGATCGCTTCTGGTGATAGTTCTACTAAACTGCGGTATCGCTCTTCACTTTCTTGCAAGAAACCGATTAATTCTATACGTTCTTTTTCTGCCTCTTGACGTTCTAATTCTGTTTGGCGGGCCGCCAGAAATCTACCTATGCTTTGCGCCATCAGTTCGATAATTTCTGTTTCGCGGGCTTCAAATTTTTTGCTTCTTATTTGTGTTGACGAGAAACTTAATATACCATAAACTTTACCGGAGACAAATATAGGTGTACCTATATAGGATTCCACCTTGAATTTTTGATAAGCTGGATGCGACTGCATTTCCTCTATTTGACCTACGTGAGCCCAGGCTACTGTTTTTTTGACGTTGATAACTGTGGCACAGTAAGTATCTTTTAATTTTGATTGCAAGCCTGGCACAATAGATTCCATATCAGATTTAACCGAACGGATAATGCAGTATTCACCTTGAACTTGATTGATGACACCTGTAGAAAGTCCAAAGATTTCGCAGCCAGCTAATAGGTAATCGGTAAATAGCTCTTCAAAGTTTTGATAGTTGTAAGTGGTAATCCGGTGAATTTGTTTGAGATTGGCACTGAAAGTTGCTAAAGTTTGAGACTTTAATAATAATTCTTCTTCGGAGCGTTTGCGCTCGGTGATATCGGTTTGAATGCCAACAAAGTGGGTGAGGTATCGTCGCGCATTGTACACTGGCGAAATAGAAAGTTCATTCCAGAAAGGAGTGCCGTCTTTGCGGTAGTTTTGTAAGACAACCTGGCATTCTCTGCCTTCTTCAAGGGCTGTTCGCACTTCGTCAAGGGCTGGTTGATTGCTAACACCTTGCAAAATTCGGCAATTTTTACCGATCGCTTCGTCTCGCTTATAACCCGTGATCCTCTCGAAACTGGGGTTGACGTAAATCATGGGATTATCTGCTTGGGTGGCATCGGTGATGATAATGCCGTTGCTGCTGGAATCGATCGCGCGTTCCATCAGTTGTAAGCGTTCTTCCGATCGCGATCGCTCGATGGCAGCCGCTAGTACGTTCGCGATCGCTTCGAGGAAGTGAACGTCATCTTGACTAAACTGCTGCCGCCTCTTAGTGTGAGCGCTCAATACGCCCCAGGCAGGGGGATGTGAGAGTTCTGAGTTTTGAGTTTTAGAGGTAATTGCGATCGCTTCTTCAACAACTTTTGTAGTGCCACTACCTCCGTGTCCGCCCTGACTTTTAACCGCTCCCCGGTTCCAATTGCCTGAAATAATCACGGAAACGCCGCTGACTATGCGGTGGTTATGTATCAAGGGCGTACCGCTGAAGCGGGTTTCCAAGCGTAAGTCCTCGACTATCACCGGCTTACCTGCCTGCAAGGTATAGCCCGCCTGGGATTTGGTAGAAGCCGTAACTGTGGCATTTCCCACCAGCCCTTTTTGCCATCCCGTCCCAGCTCGCAGCAGAAAAGCGTGTCCGCTAGGGAGAAGTTCCAGCAGCTTGCAATATTCCACCTCAAGAGTTTGAGCCACTAGAACTACAGCTTTGTCCATCAGCGCGGACAAATCCGTTTCTGCGAGGGCTTGTTGCCCCAAGTAAGCTACTGCTGCTTGTTGGCGAGCTCTTTTTTGTATAGATGCCAGCAATTCTTGCTCTATAGTTTCCGATCGCTTGGCGCGGGTGATGTCCCGGCTAATCGCCATTGCACCCACCGCCTCTCCAAATTCATTAGCAATTAGCAATACAGTAGTTTCGCATACGCCATCACTGCCATCTTTGCGGGTGAAGTTAATTGTGCCTGACCAGCGACTAAAATTTCTCAGACTACTTACGATCTCGTGGGTTACTGCTGCTGCTTGTTTAGAGCAGGCCTCGAACAGGAACATATCTGTAGTTTTACCGATCGCTTCGGCTTTGGTATAGCCGAAAATGCGCTCTGCTGCTGGGTTCCAATCTACGATCTTACCGAGGGTATCCGCGATCGCTACCCCGTCGTAGATGTTTTCAAAGGTAAGCGCTTGCCGTCGCAGAACTTCTTCAACTCGCTTGCGGTTAGTGATATCAGAAAATACAGATAATACTGCTGCTTCTCCCTGCAAAGTCAGCGGTCGCATTGATACTGCTGCCCAAAATACTGTTCCGTCAGTCTTTTTGAGGCGCACTTCTGCCTCGCGGACGTATCCTTGGGTTTTCAGCACCTCTAGCAGTGGTTGGCGGTCAACTGGATTATGGTAAAGTTCTGATAGTTTGCAACCGATCAGTGAGGTGGGCGGCACTCCAAAGGTTAGGTCGAATAAGTCGTTACAGTAGAGAATGGCTGCATCGCTAGCACGAGTGACAACCAGAGGCAATGGCGCAGCTTGGGCGATCGCACCTAGCAATTCTTTCGTTTCTTGCAAGCTCTGTTCTACTTCCTGCTTTAAAGCGCAGCCCTCGCAGTTTGCCACAATTGAGTGATTAAGTTTTTCATCGAGCCATTCTATTTTTCTGTTCTGCACATCGGGGCTCCCGAACAATGAAAGCAAGATACTTTAGCTATATAAATCAATGATCCCTGCTAATAAGTAGGATAAATTGTTTCGATCCCTGTATTCTATTTTACATATTTTGATTTAGTAACCAAGATTTCGTTACCAAAGTTTAAGCAAAAATATTATTTCTGACTTTAACAGGGCTGACGCTAGCTCCTCCCAGCCTTCCAGCCTGTTAAAAACTATTCTCAATTATAACTCAAACCAACTATTCAGACTTAAATCAACTTGTAGGGTGTATCTGACGCAGCTATTGATTCAGTAAGGCTTTAGCGTCTGATACACTCTACTAATTGTGCCATTTGGGTAATTTCCATCCCGGAAAGAGTTGTTGCTTTAATAAAAATAATTCTTAATAAGTGAATGCCATCTGACCCCTCACCCCTGCCCCCCTCCTCTAGGAGAAATTTATTTCTTAATCTCTTTATTTCTTTCTCCCCCTTCCAAATAAGAAATTTATTCCTTTGTTAGGAGGGAGCTGGGGCTGGGGTTGGGGGTTAGGTCTTTTTCACAAATGGGATGTTCCCCCAAAAACTGACTTTGCCGTAGATTTCAGCGAATTAGCTGCATCTGCCAAAGTCTGCGCGATCGGTTGCTGCGAATGCAGGAAAACGCGAGCGCAATTGCGTCCCGGCATCCCTGAAATCGAACCGCCCGGATGCGTTCCCGCACCTGTTAAATACAAACCTTCAATCGGTGTTTTGTAATTCGCTAACTCCGGTAAAGGACGGAAAAAGATCATCTGATCCAGAGTCATATCTACATGGTAATAATTACCCTTCAATGCCCCCAAACGTTCTCCCAATTCTGCCGGACTTTCCACGCGGCGACCAATAATTGCATTCTTGATATTGGGCGCATATTCTGCTAATTTATCAATGCAGCGATCGGCTACTTTGTTTTTTAATTCATCCGTCCAACCAGTTCCGTGCAAACCCGTGCCTTCAGCATTTTCGATCTGATAAGGAGCAAAAAACTCAATCCAGACAGTATGTTTACCGGGGGGAGCCATCGACGGGTCTAACATCGTCGGCACTACCACATACATAGACGGGTCAGAGTCAGGAATTTTGCCAATACTAGGCTCGCTGTGAGCAATTTCGACGTGCTTCACGGAATCAGCAATTAATACTGAACCGATCAGATATTCATCTTGATGATTGTACCTTTCAAACCGGGGCGCTTCGCTGAGAGCTAAATCTATTTTGAGAATAGTCTCATTATTGTTAACAATTTTGCGCTCTAGGCGTTCCCGCAAATTGCGATCGGCATTGTCAACATCGCTGTCATCTATTAAGTGCAAAAACAAGCGTTTAGCATCTATATTAGAAATAACACCTTTCGTAGCTCTATATTCTACCCCTCCGGCAACTCGCACTCCTACAGCGCGGCCATCATCAACTAAAACTTTTTCAACGTGCTGGTCGGTGAGAATTTTACCCGCATAACTCTGGACTAAATTAACTAATGCTTTCACTAAAGAACCCGTGCCTCCTCGCGGTCTAGCCATGCCAGGATTGTGCCGCATTGCCATCATAATTGCACCAACAGCAATGGTTTTTTGAGAGGGAGGTGCACCTAGTTCTGCTGCTAGTCTTGCTAAGGGCGCTTTGAGAAATTCTGAATCAAACCACTCGTTAAGAATATCTTCGGCACTATTGAGCATAGTCCGAATAAAATCAAAAGTTTTATCTGGAGAACCGATGACTGAAAACAAGTCTTTAAGTTTTTGAATGTCATAGTTTCCAGCAATATCAATGATGGATTTGGGTGGCGCGTTGAACATAGGAATCATTGCACCGAGGGCCCGCTGCCAAAAGTCGGTATATTCGGCGTATTTCTGAGCATCGCGAGGGCTATAGCGAGCTATTTCCGCACAGGTTTTTTCGACTGATTTATGGGCCAAGAAGTATTTCCCGTCTGGGTTTGGGCAAAAAACAACTGGATCGCAAAATAGATATTCTAATCCATATTTCTCCAGTTCTAATTCTTCGATAACAGGCCCTAAATGAATAAATTCGTGGTCGATTGCACAGAGGTTAAATTTAAAATCTGGCAGTTCTGGAATTGCGGCCTCGGTGGTAGCGGCCCCTCCAGGGACAGAGCGCTTTTCGAGTAGGAGGACGCTATATCCTGCTTTGAGGAGGTAAGCTGCACAGGTTAGCCCGTTGTGACCGGCTCCGATGATAATGACATCATACGTTTCCATAGTTGACGCTCTGAGGGTAGGAAATTAAGTTGATTTTACAAAATTTAATAACTTTATAAACTCTACCACGCGACAGAGATCGCTTTTGGTGAATATTACCTGAGAATGAGAAGGATGTACCCAAAGAGCGATCGCACATTTTCAAGTAAAGTTAAATCAAGCGCGATCGCCCTCTCTCTATTTTAACTCTCAGGGGTTTTCTTTCGGGTTTTCTCATCCACTATCCGCTTGAACAATTCAAATTGTTCTTGTTCTTCTTCTTTGTTCTTTGGCGGGTGAAACATAATCGCTTCTGAGTCGGGACTGCGGCGATTTACCAAAGCATCTAAAGCTTCTAAATCATCCCGATGTACCCGCACGTAATCTCTCAATTCTTTTCGAGTCATTTGGTCAAATTGTGGTTTCATTGATAAACTCCCAATTTCCATCGCGATATACCATAATTTCTAAATTGTCAGATGTCAAAATGTAGACATATCCCTTTTGTTCGTTAAAACTAAATAACTGGATGTCCCGGTAGTAGTTGGACAACATCTGACAGACTCGTAGGCAAGTTTGGGCTTGTTTGTCGGTTGGGTGAATAGCGGTATCCTCCAATTGTGGCATAAGTTATGATAAAATGGACTCGGTGTTATTGGCTACCCTCTCGCCATCGATGACTGGAATTGACCGTGAAATTACCCTAGAAACCAGAATCAGTCTCATCGACAAACATCTCCATGGAACCCAAAAAGCTCAAAGTGAACTTGAAAGTGAAGGAAGCATTCATCTCTTTAATGATAGAGAAACAATGGAAAGAGTGACCGTAGAAATAAAATTAAGAGGGGAACGCACAGGAGAGGACGATATTGAGGACAATTATGAACGCTATGGATTGTACTTTTCCGAACCAATTGGTTATATACTAAAAGCAGACGGTACTCGGATACCACTCAATAATAAGGATATTCTGCCTTTGCTTTTTCGCTGCTATAACAATTATTATATATGAGGGGTGCATCCCTTGAATTTTGATGAACTACTATCACGAGCAGATGAAGAAACGCTACAAACTATATTTGGTAGTTCAGCTTTTCACTTGGTAAAGCTTTTAGACAGTCGCCTAGCAACTTCCACTAATCTGCGTGAAATTTTGGTGAGTATTTATTCTCGTGAAAGCCTGCTTTTATCAAAAGATACTCGCACTATCCTATTTGAATTATTACGACCAAGACAGGCTGAAATTCTCGCTACAATTTTGTCAGCTTCAGATCATGAAGATGTCTTTCAAGGGCTAAAAGAAGTCAAAATACGTCGCGGATCGGAACGCGAACGTGCCCTTTTCGACTTTTTTGAATTGGTTGTGCCAT
>DATGYA010000238.1:0-5685 GCA_035298405.1 Kamptonema sp.
GCCTAGTACAATCGAGTTTCCCTTTTCTGACGATGAAGCATTACCCACAATTCCCATCACTCTAAGTCATGCAGGCTTTTCTGTCTATGCGAATGCACTGCTAGATACTGGATCTGCGGTCAACCTATTACCTTATGACATTGGGCTCCAATTGGGTGCAATTTGGGAGGAACAAACTGTCCGCTTGCCATTGGCTGGAAATCTTGCAAGTGTTGAGGCGCGGGGTGTATTTGTGTATGTTCAAATTGGGAATCTGGAACCAGTTCGTCTAGCATTTGCCTGGGCACAATCCTCTCAGGTGCCCTTAATCCTTGGGCAAACGAACTTCTTTCGAGAATTTGATGTTTGTTTTCAGCGATCGCGATGCACGATCGAGATTATCCGATTCTAATAAGCGTCGATGTCGATGGCCTATCAATAAAAAAACAAGCGGGATCGCATCTACACTCCTCATTCTTGCTTATTTGGTGAATTTACTTATTTAACCAAAAAAGTTCCAATGGCTAATCTTGTCCCCTCTTGCCAAGCTATTTCCGCTACTTTATCAAGAAAATCAAACATCGGCTTGGAAGCGTAAAAAGGTTTAATTCCCAAATCTTTAACTTTATATTTTATCTCAAGCTGTACATTTTTAGGTAGGGTTTGGATACCTAATTCTTTGATTCTAATATTTTTAATCCAGAACTCGTTGGCAAAAATTGGCGGATTATCATATAAAGCTGCATACACTTCATTATCTTGAACAAAAAACTTGATTTCATGAACATAAGCCATTTGAGTTATTCTCCCACTTTATTCAAATCCTATTTTGATTTTATACGATCTTTTATTTACATTCTCGATTTTAATAAAATATCGTCTAACTTCTGTTTAAACGCTATCACCAAACCATTCTTTCATTTTCTGGTTAGCAGATTCTTTAGCTTCGTCAGTATTAATACACAAGGCAACTGTAGTTGCTGCGGCTGTCAATGCAGCTAAGTCATCTCCAAATCCTACAGCCGGAAGAAAGTCTGGAACTGCATCTAATGGTAGTATTAAGTAAGCTAATGCTCCACCGATCATTAATTTTTCTTTAGCTGGAACCTTTGGATCTTGGGCAACATAGAAAAGAGTTAAAGCATTTTCAACTACCTTCTTCCCGGCTTTTAATGCCAAGCCTCCTAATCTCTCCCAGAAAACCTCATCAGAGTACGTCATTGAAAGGTTGTATTGATTAGTTCCTTCTTCTGATGTAGAAAATGATTCAATGGGAACGCCTACTTTTTTGAGCCTTGCAGTGGCTTCTTTTACCGAGTTAATTGCATAGTCATCATTTAACCCGCGATCGCGGATTTTCCCCATATTTTGAACAAATTCGTCTATAGCTTTGACTTGTACTGTAGCTATTCCAAGTTCTTTTTGCGCTAATTCAATAGCCTTTTTTTCTCCCGGATCAAGAACTTTATCCACCCAAACAATGTTAAAAATATAGAACATTAAACCAAATTTTAGCTTTTCATCTGCCTTAGATAATTTTTTTATGTACTCTTCCAAGTCAGGGGGAGAAACTGAATAACTTTGTATTTGCTGTCTAGCCGATTTAGACATATTACTGATGTCTGGGCTGCTTAAAATAAGACTCAACTCTTCTGCATCAATCGAGCCATCTGCTGCTGCAACAGCGAAAAGCACTCCATAAAAAGCCAGCGAATCATTTTCTGAGAAACACACCCAATTTCGTATGGCTTTGTTAGCTGCACTTCCCGCATCTACTACTGCTTTAGTTACATTTGCACCTGCTTGCACTGTAGCATTGCCAAGGGTTTCCCCAACTTTAGCTGCGGTTTCTGTTACTGCTTGAGTAGCTTGTAAGGCTGAATCAGTAATATTTTTGCCTAAATCTTCTGCTGACTTAGTAAATGATTCCCAAAAGTTCTGCTGACTCATAAAATCAATAAAGATAAGGTGTGTGCAGTTTGAAATAATCTTAACTAGAGCATCGCTATCAATCGGTAGCTGAGAAAAAATAAGTTACTACAAGTATAAATCAACAGATGTAGCTCTGTCAACCCGATCGAGGTCATAACTTTCCTCCAAAAAGTTACCCAAGTGTCAGAAAGATCGCTCGGCTCATAATCAAAAACGCCAACTCACCCTACTTGTTAAGGGAATAACTCACCAACAGAAACCACAATCTCAGGAAACGCAACCATTGAAAAAATCGCCGACTCATTCAAGATAATTTCTTGTTGATAAGTGTCATTACCCGGTTCCCGAAACACATAAACTTGCCGCTCGTTTACGTCCAGAATCCAATATTCAGGTATGTTAGCATTAGCATAAGCGCGGACTTTTTGACGACGATCTTTTGCCAAAGTTGTATTTGCTACTTCCACCACTAAGAAAATTTCATCCGGTGTCGGATGATGGTCAGAATATTCATTAGAAACTATCCGAACAACAGCAATGTCTGGTTCTGGTTCGGAATTAGGACGTAGAGTAATAGGTAACTGCATCCTAATATAAGCTAAACCACTTAATAGATGGCTGAGATAGTTTGCACTACATTGGGTAGTCGCCGCAGTGAGGGGAATTTGAGGACTCATTTCAATTATTTGACCTTCCAATAATTCTACTCTGTCATCCTCATCGAGAATCCCTGTCTCAATCATCTGATGATACTCATCTACAGTCCATAAACGTAGTTTAGTTACTGTCATGTTTACTACTCCTTCTTAGAGTTATAGTAGTAGTTACAATTGTAGGATGGGTTCGGGGCGGGTTTATAAATATGTAGGCAGGTAGCAGAATTTGCTGGCGAACCCGCCCCTACAAAATTTGTCCTAACTATTGGGACGCTGAATAATAGTTTCAACCACGCGCCGCTTAGCTTTCGAGTCAATCCCAATCAACCGCACATATTCTCCTCCATGTTCAGCTAAGCAACTTTCAATAGATCCAATTACCTCTTTTTCACCATTGCTTTGAATCGTCGCACAACTTTGCCACGAACCAGTTTTAAACCTGCGGCTATCTGCATATTCTATCCCAATTTTACAACCTTGTGCTAGAAGCTGTTGCACCTGTTCTTGCACCTCGGCACTCAGTTTAGAAATTTTCCCATTCCCACCATTACTAACTTTTTCCATGTAGGCTTTGTAATATTTTTCCTGTTCATTCTCTTGTTGAGTCTGCGGCTGCGAATTAGAGGAAACTTCCCCAGAATTTTGACTGCCAAATAACCGATTTTGGTTATATTCCTCAACCAGTCGCATTTCCTTAATTCGGTACTGTTGACCAACCATAGCTTTGCCAATTTCTATGAGGCGAGATAGACTAAAATTAGGCTTAGGAAAATGGGGCGCTGCTTCCACACTATTCACCAACCGCTTAGAAACCTTTTCAATTCCTATGCCATGAATAAACTCGCGAATTTGTTCGTCATAAATGCGCGATCGCAAAGCACTAAAGAAGTCAATAGCCTGGTCTGGAAACGCATCCACAAATTCCGCAATCTCGCTTTGCGGCATCCCATCCGCCTCAAAAATACCACTGACAATTCCAATCTTATCATCGCGATTGGGTTCCCAGTAAAACTTCTCCATCCGCCCATCTCGAATTAACGGCGCGTACAGAGTAGCAAAGTCATTTCCAGTCACAATAATCGGCACTCTATGTAGCGGCGTATCGTCATAACTTCCCGGCAATTGCACGTTAGTCGGATTGTCAGCGATATTCATCAGAGTGGCATTCACCAACTGAGTATTAACAGTATACTGAGTTGTACTATCAAATCTGCCAGCACCAGCATCCAAATCGTTAATAAATATGGCGCACATTTCACCGCGAACGCGAATTTGTTCGGCCGCTTCTCGGTAGCGAAGACGAATTAACCGCGCCGGATCTCCGGCATCGGGACTTTCTAATTCTCCCCCCGATATTGTCACAGGTTCAAAACCTAGACGCTCAAAAGCTAATTCACACTGAAAAGTTTTGCCTTCCCCTTTGCGGCCGTGAATTCCTAAAATTAGAGGAACTCTAACTCCAGGTAGATCCAAAAAATTTTTAGTGATGTGAACGGCTACCTTGTCAAGAAAAGACGGAGAAATGTAATAACTCATCGGTTTATAATTCAGCGATCGCGCAGATTCTTCTTACTGTTAGCATTCTATGACAAAAGTAAGCGCACCACGATCGCTCCTAGAAATTTTGATACAATACCCAAATCGTATTTTTGCCCACTCCAAAGAGATTTCTATATAATTTAGGAGCCATTAGTGAGCCCAGAAACCTTAGTAAAAGAGCCTTTTCTACAATCGGACGAGTCGAGCCCTTTCAGCCGCGATAGCTTCGACAGCTACGTAATGACAACCTACGGGCGCTTTCCCATAGCCCTAGAACGCGGTCAAGGTTGCCGTGTATGGGATACTGAAGGACGCGAATATCTGGATTTTGTCGCGGGGATTGCCACTTGTACTCTGGGGCACGCTCACCCCGTAATGATTGAAGCTGTTACCCGCCAAATTCAAACGCTACACCACGTTTCTAACCTTTACTACATCCCCGTACAGGGAGAGTTGGCAAAGTGGCTTACAGAGCATTCCTGCGCGGACAGAGCCTTCTTTTGCAACTCTGGTGCAGAGGCAAATGAAGGAGCAATTAAGCTGGCTCGGAAGTATGCTCACGAGAAGTTAAACATCGCTAATCCGATGATTATAACGGCTCGCGACAGCTTTCACGGACGGACGCTGGCAACTGTCACCGCAACGGGGCAACCCAAATATCAGAAGGGTTTCAGCCCGATGATGCCGGGATTTCACTATGTGCCTTATAACGATATTGAGGCATTGGAAAGCGCGATCGCAGAACTCGATGCCAATGAACGCCAAGTAGCGGCAATCATGCTAGAAGCCTTACAAGGAGAAGGCGGAGTTCGCCCCGGAGATATCGCCTATTTCCAACGAATACGCCAAATCTGCGACGAAAAAGGCATTTTGCTGATTCTCGATGAAGTGCAAGTCGGTATGGCCCGCACAGGCAAAATGTGGGGTTATGAGAATTTAGGCATTGAACCCGATATCTTCACTTCCGCCAAGGGATTAGGCGGTGGTATCCCCATCGGGGCGATGCTGTGTAAATCTTTCTGTGACGTATTTGAACCAGGCAGTCACGCCAGCACTTTTGGCGGTAATCCATTTGTGTGCGCTGTGGCCTTGTCAGTTTGTCAAACTCTTGAAGCGGAAGGCATTCTGGCGAATGTAAACGAACGAGGGGAACAGTTGAGAAAGGGGTTAAGCGCGATCGCAGTTAAATATCCTCACCTAATCGCCGAAGTACGCGGCTGGGGTTTAATTAACGGGATGGAATTAAAAGCTGATATTGAGCTAACTTCTATCGAACTCGTGAAAGCGGCTATAGAAAAAGGCTTGCTCTTAGTACCCGCAGGCCCGAAAGTAGTTCGATTCGTTCCACCTTTGATTGTAACGGCGGCTGAAGTAGACCAAGCCTTGGCAGCGGTGGAAAAAGCGATCGTCTCCTGCGAATCCCGGTAAGTTAATGGCAAAAGATGGGGGAGATGGGGGAGGTAGGGGAGATGGGTTGAGGAGGGAGGTAGGGGAGACGGGGAGATGGGAAAGTATGGGAGATAAATCTTCCCCACCTTCCCCATCTTCCCCATCTTCCCCACCTTCCCCACCTTCCCCA
>DATGYA010000239.1:0-10092 GCA_035298405.1 Kamptonema sp.
TTTATTTTAAGAACTTCGTCTGGGAAATTTTATCTGTTGTCGAGAACGAGCAGACAAAACGTAATCTGGATTTAAACTATTCCAAGAAATTTGAGGAGTATTTTCCTCAAGATTGTTGGGGAAAACAAGATTTTTTTATAAGGTATGAAATTTCCAATGTTTTTATAGAAATTAGAAGACAAGATACCAAAGGTAGGATTTCCCTCAGTTATTCAGAATTATTAAAAAAAGAACTGACAGACCTACGCAATTTAATGAAAAAATTAAGAGAGGCAAGCTCTGAAAAAAATACTCAATATGTTAATCTTGATAAGTTATCTTTAAGCAGACTAATTTTAAGAGATAACTTGGTAGAATCTCTAAGCAGATCTATCTGTCGAGAGGCAGCCTTTAATCAGCTTTTTATTCCTGCTGGTCGCTCCTTTTTTGCTAATCTTCAGAGCAATATTTTTTCCTTTCTGTCAAACAATAATACTTTAGATCCATTTCTAAGATCATTTGGCTCAATATACGAAGCTATAAAAGATTTGCGTCTAGGTGATCGCACGGATGACGAATATACGAAAGATATCCAAGAAGAAATAAACAAGTTAATAGAGAAGTCTCTATGCGGTAAGCATATACACGAAAAAGGCAAAGATTTTCTAGAGGCTGCTGATGGAAGACGCATTATTGTTGCGAACTCATCTTCCGGTCAACAGGAAACATTGCCTCTGACAATTATACTAGCTGCACTACCTTTTCTAGCTTCCTCTCGTAAAGGGGGGCAGACAGTGTATATTGAGGAGCCAGAAGCGCATTTATTTCCAAGTGCACAGCGTAATATTGTTGAATTGATCGCTACTGTATTTAATTCTCGGAAAGAGCAACTTCAATTCTTCATAACTACCCATAGTCCCTATGTTCTGACAGCACTTAATAATCTACTCCAGGCTGGGCTTCTTTATCAAGAATCCAGCGAAGATATACAACATCAACTAGAAGAGATTGTATCTAGATACAAATCATTAGATGTTTCCGATCTCTCAGCCTATGTTTTGACGGATGGAAAATGTAGTAGTATTGTGTGTCCTGATACTGGGTTAATAGATGCGCGAGTGATTGATTCTGTTTCTGATGAACTAGCTATTGAATTTGATAAACTTCTAAACTTAGCTTGAATCGTAATATGAAAAGTCTTCCCGAATGTGAGGAATATAGATCCGACACAAAAATTGTCTTGCAGGAGAACAAAAGTAAAATAACCTTCCTCAACCCGAATCAAGATAAAATATTAATAATTAAAGTTGATGGCTGCGTTATCAGCGACAATGAGACTTTGCGTTGCGACTACGCACTTATTCCTGATGATACAGTAGAAATATATGTGGAGTTGAAGGGAAGCGATACTTCACAAGCTGTTAAACAATTAGAATCAACAATTAGATTACTCTCGAACAATCCCCAAAAAATAAAGAAGCTATGTTTTGTTGTGTCTACAAAAGTACCCAAACAAGCAACAAGTATACAACAGCTACAAATTAAGTTTAAGAAAAATTTTAATGCTAGTTTCCGAATCAAGAATATTAAAGATGAGTATGATTTAAGTACCTGTATAAGTTAAATTTATGGAATTTTAAAACCGTCAGTGTCAGTAGCAGGTTAGTTCGACGAGCAAGCATTTGTAGAGTTGGCACTACGATAATCTCTGTCTATGAGTCCAGCATAATTTATCAGCAGCGCCCACCCTACAACTCCCAAAAATCAAGCTCTCAACTGCACCGGCATCACCAGAAAAGTAGCATTAACTCCTCCCAACGGCCTGATAATTACAGGAGCAGTCGCCTCATTTAACTGCATCTGAATTTCTGGAGAAGGAGCTGTTTTCAAAATGTCAATTAAATACTTGACATTAAAGGCAATATCTATGCTATCCCCTGAGATTTGCGCCGGCATCGACTCTGTACCGCTGCCAACATCTTTGGCATCTACAGATAAAGTAACTTCTTGATTTTCAGCATCAATGCTGCACTTGAGAATATTATTTTTTTGGTCGGCCAGAACTGCAATTCTTTCTACCGCCGCCAAAAGCGATCGCCTCTCCAAAGTAATTAGGCGCTCAAAAGATCGCGGCAGCAACTGTCGGTAATTGGGATACTGCCCCTCTAAAGTCCGCGTCGTCAACCGTTGATCTGCCCATTCAAACACAATTTGACCTTGATCTAAATGCAGGGCGACAGGTTCACTACTTTGACCAGAAGCCACCATTTTTTCTATTTCCCGCAAGGCTTTGGCGGGAACAGTGATCTCAAATATCGCCGAGGATTCTTGAGTGGGGAGGGCAGATTCATCATACTCGCGATCGCTAACTTTAGCAGTTTCGACCACAGCCAACCTATGACCATCCGTAGCCGCAAATTCCAAGCTATCTTGCTGCACTTTTAAATGCACTCCCGTCAGCACTTGTTTTGTCTCATCGGGGCTAGTGGCAAACAAAGTTCCTTTCAAACCAGCGATCAAAGCTTCTGGCGGCAAATTGATCAATTCTCCTCCTTCTATCTCCGGCAATGCGGGAAATTCTTCCGGCCCCATTCCCCTCACAGTATATTTGCCCGATGAGGAAGTTATAGTGGCGATCGCTTCCCCCGCCTCGTCATCTAAACTAATCTCTCCATCCGGTAGCCTGGAAATAATATCATTAAGTAACTTCGCCGGTAATGTCAAACTACCGCCCTCATCTACCTGTGCTGGAAAGCTAGTACGAATTCCCAGGCTAAGATCGAACCCTGTTAAACTCACCCGCTGAGTTGTTTCATCCGCTACCAATAGAACATTAGCGAGCACCGGATGCGTCGGGCGAGAGGGCACTGCCCGACTGACTAAGGAAAGGTTGCTATTAAGATCGCTTTGCGTGCAAATCAGTTTCATGGTGATTCTAGAATGTAGGGCTTGGTAGTTGTGCCATTGAGTTTGGCAATATTTTTAAGAGTTGGTGAGTCCAAGGCTTCTAGCTTTGGGAAATAATGGGGAGTCAAAACCCGCCCTGACACAGAAAGAAATCCTATCACTATTGCTCTGAGCAATCCCATGTAATTTGTCTTCACCGCCGAATTCAGTATGATTACGGTTAGCAGTGGCCATCCTACTGAGCCTCTGTGGAAAGTGTGGAAAAACTTATGTCATTGTTTCTGTGCTTGTGTTTCACCTCCAAGTAAACTGTGGAAAACTTGTGGAAAAAAGCATAAAAATTTAAACCTAAGTATTTATACTTACTAAAATTTACAATTTAACGTAGTGTTTTCTACAAAAATTTCCCATATTTTCCACAGGTTTTTCCACAGTTAAGATACCTTGCCACATTAATTTTGCAACCTGCTAACAGCATTAATGCGATCGCCCAACTGACGCAAAGTTTGTGACAAATTAGGATCGGTATTCCGCAACTGACCAATCTTATCGCAACTATAAATTACCGTAGTATGATCCTTCCCCCCAAAAACCTCACCAATTTTTGGCAAACTCAAATCCGTATGTTGTCGCATCAAATACATCCCCACTTGGCGAGCCAGACTAATTTCCCTACGTCTAGAATTACCTTTCAACTCTTCGGCTGAAACTTCAAATACCTCTGCTACTGCTGTCAGTATAACTTCCGGCGACGCTTCCAACCTCTCAGTTTGAGGATTCAAAATTGGAGCTAGATTATCCACTGTCATCGGTAAACCCGTAATCGAAAGATAAGCCACAGCCCGAATTAAAGCCCCCTCTAACTCCCGAATATTTGACTTAAAACTAGAGGCGATATATTCAATTACATCTCGTGGTAGCCGCATATTTTCATATTCAGCTTTTTTCTGCAAAATTGCCATCCGTGTTTCCAAATCTGGCAATTGAATATCTGCAATTAACCCCATAGAAAATCGGGAGCAAAGACGTTCTTGCAAGCGGGGAATTTGATTCGGGGGGCGATCGGAAGCTAAAACTACTTGTTTACCCGCTTCATGCAAAGTATTAAATGTATGAAAAAATTCTTCTTGGGTGTATTCTTTACCTTCTATAAATTGAATATCATCTACTAATAGAACATCAGCAGCTCGATAATGATCGCGGAAGCTTTGCATACTATCTTTACGAATTGCTGCGATCAAATCGTTGGTAAATTTCTCAGTAGAAACGTAAAAAATCTTGGCTTCAGGGTCAATTTCTAGGCGATAATGACCGATTGCTTGCATGAGGTGAGTTTTCCCTAAGCCAACGCCGCCACAGAGAAATAGGGGATTAAATTCTCGCCCTGGAGACTCCGCCACCGCTAGCGAGGCAGCATGAGCCATACGGTTGTTAGACCCTACCACGAAACGGGCAAATATGTATTTAGGATTTAAGTTGGCGGGTTTGGGTTGGTGGTGGAAGTGATTTTCTGGGACATCGGCGACATCGGGGGAGGGCCAGATTAGTTCTGACCCCCCGGTGGCGGTGTCATCTCCATTGAGGGTTGTCAGGTAGATATCGACGGAATGACCTAGAATGTCCTCGACTACTTGGGCAATAGTTTTGATGTAATATTTTTGCAACCAATTGCGAGCAAAAGGGTTGGGGGTACGGATGATCAAACAGTTATTTTCCAGTTGTTCGGCACTGGCAGTTTTGATCCATGTCTCAAAGGTAGGTCGGCTTAGTTGTACCTGGAGACGTTCAAGTACTTGATTCCACAGAGTTTCTAGGGACATACGTAATACCAATACTTTGAGTCTTTATTATAAGTTTTTCTAGTACATCGCTGGGAAACACCGCTTGAGAGCGCTTATTTTGGGTCAATACTTGAGGTAATGAATTATAGAGACGAATCGAGTGAGCTTGCTAGAGAGCCGGTCCAGTAGAATCATTCTCAACGAAAAATGGTTGTTTCAGCGCTGCCAAACCAAGGATTTACAGGCTGAAACCTACTTATTTCGTTCTACTGGACCGATGCTCTAGGGTTCCATTGCTGCGATCGCGCTTCCCGATTTCTAATCTTTACAATTGCCTACTTAATCTTAAAGAAATGATGAATTTAAGCTAAAGCCATTGATTGTCTTAGAAAATCGGGATTTCTGATTTCTAATCTTTATAATTGCTGACTTAATCTTAAAGAGATGATGAACTTAGGCTAAAGCTATTGATTTCCTCAGAGATCGGGAGCAAAATGAGAAACATAGAGAAAAGAAAAACACACACAAACTCTGGGGGGGTTAAGACCATGAAACTGACACTAAAAAATATACTTTCTTTCGCAGCTTTAACAGCCGTAAGTACCGCAAGTCTCCTAGTTGCTCAAGGCTCTGCAAGTGCTGTTACCATCAGTATTGGTGGTACATCAGTGGCAGGACAAGGACTAAAAACCAGCGTAGGTGGAGCCACTACTATAGATTTTAATAATGGTTTTCCGACTACAGGAATCGCTACATTCTCTGGTCAAAACGCTACTAGCCTAGTAACAGGTGGAGTTTCTGGCAACCACGGCAACCCCGCTGGTGACAACTCCCAATATCTGACGATTACTCCCAAGAATTCCGGTAAAAGTGGAGCGACAGATAGTGTAATAGTTAACTTTGCCAAGGCAATCAATTATTTTGGTTTGTACTGGGGTTCGGCTGACAACTATAACCAAATCTCTTTCTATAACGGTGCTAAACTGCTGGCAACTTATGGTGGCGGTGATTTAGCCAACAAGTTTAGTGGTTTGATCAGCACTACTGGAAGTTGGACGAATTCACAAGCTAACTTTTATGGCAACTTCTTCGCTGATGCAGGTGAGGCTTTTACTTCGGTCAAACTTACAGCTACAGGCGTAGCCTTTGAAAGCGACAACTTTGCTTATACCGAAGCTGAAGCCGTTCCCGAACCCATGACTATGACAGGCTTAGCTTTAGGTGTAGGAGCGATGGTTTCTGCTCGTCGCCGCAAAGCACAAAAAGCTTAATCGTTCTTTCGGCTCTAGTTTTTTAGATGTGTTGTAATTTTCAATGATATCTCCCCACCCGCGCCAACGCGGGTTTTGTTTTTTCATCTATAATCATGCTGTCAATCCTAAATGAACTGTATTTGCTTATAACCTTGATAAGCACAAGCTATTTTTACAATTCTTAATATAGGGTTATAATGGCGACTGTAAGCAAACGAGCATAGAGATGGTATCAGCTTTGTTTGGCAGTAGCACACCCTTTCAGAATCAGAGTGGCGATCGCCTTGTGAGTAAAGTCGCAGGTGCTGCGATCGCCGCCTTGTTCAAGCAATCTGAAAAAGTCGAAGCAAATGTCCGAGCTGAACCTGTAGCGAAGCTCTTACAGGGCAGCATAGATGGTTTTGACTTCATCGGCAAAGGAATGTTGATGTACAACGGCCTTCGCATAGAAGTCATGGAACTCTACTTGCAAGCGGTGGCAATCGACTTCAGCGCCATCTTTACAGGTCAAGTAAAGTTGCGACAGCCTACCCAGGCTAGCATGAGAGTAGTATTAACCGAGTCAGACTTGACCAGTTCATTCAACACGCCTTTTGTCGTCGAAAAACTCCAGCGCTTGCAGTACCAAGGACAGCCTCTCCACTTTCAACATACCCAAGTCACCCTGGGCGCTGACAAATCAATTCAGCTTCAGTCTCAAGTAAGCATAGGCAATTCAGGTGAACCCCTTAACCTGGACATTACCGCTCAACTAGAAGTAGAAGAGCGACGAAAGATCCAATTTGTCAGCGTTACCTACAGCGGTAGCGAACAGGCGATCGACTTGGGCAAATCCTTAATTGCTCACGTAAATCAGTTACTAGACCTTGACAAATTTGCTCTTGATGGTACTCAATTGCGGGTCGATCGATGTCGTATCCAGAAAGAAGGGATTGTCTTTTATGGTGCTGCTGAGATCAACCAGTTTCCTCGCGGGAATTCCAAGTAATCTAAGTGCGCGATCGCTCGTCAGCTTCTCGGCTGTCAGGGCGATCGCGCACAAACTCTTTTAGGTTACGATCCAACCGTTTGAGTAATTTAGGGTGCTGATTTGATTGCTTGAACCAATAATTTAGCAATTTCGGACAGTTGCTTTTTATCAAAAGTTTGCAACAATGCCTTAACTACGGCCTTCGGTTCTGCGGGGATAGTTATTTGCCCAGAAGCAGGTGTTGCCGCTGCTTTCGCTTCAGCGGCGGCTTTTGCCGGCGCACCAGCCAATTGCAGCAAATTTTTAGAAGGCGCGATCGCAGACGCTTTCCCAGCTTGCACCATATCCCCAGCGTCCTTAAGTTCCTTGATAATCAAAGGAGCGAGAATTTTGTAAGAGTTCTTAGGATTTGCGATCGCAGACTGTGCACTCTTAACCAAACTTTGCCAAGTCTCTATCCCCCCTCCCAACGGTTGGAGGCGTGCACAAAGCGTTACTAACTGCTTGCGAGAAGTCGGTGATTCTGGCTGTTTAAATCCCTGCAACATAACTTTAAGCACCGCCATCACCTGAGCCGCAAAATTTGCAGGCGGCGCAGTAGTAGCCGTAACCGCAGGCGTAGCCTTAGCTTTAGCCGCAGCCGGAGCTTTCCCACTTGCTAAAGCATTAAGATGATTTTCCAGTTGAGTAAAAACTGGCATCACCTTCTGCACAATCCCATCAGCCTCTTCATTTCTCAAGCCAAAAGGCCCTTCCAAGCGGTTAAACAAATCCCTGAGCGTGTCAACCCCTTTCAAAAATAGGGATTCAGCCGTTTGATCTACCTTCGTCTTCGGCTCGTCCCTGAGAATCTTGAAACAATCCTCCAAACGGTGAGCTGTGGTTTTAATGCTGTCAAGGCTGAGCATAGCCGCGCCCCCTTTGACCGAATGGGCGGCTCGAAACATCTCTGTGATATTTTCGGGGTCTTTCATAGTGTCTGACAAATCCACAAGCCCTTTTTCCAAGGTCTCAAGGTGTTCTTTCGCCTCCTCTATGAATAAACGCAAAATTCGGTCTTGCTGGTCTGACACGAGAGTCCTCCTAACAATCTGTGCACCCCTCAAGAAAGCACCCTTTAGCTGGAAACGCGACTGATGCTTGGTCGCTATCCGCTCGTCTTGACATTATATTAAGACTATGGACTGTCAAGCACGGGAGAAAAACAAGGCCTGACTTTCATTTTAATGCGATTCTGACAGATTTGAATCGGATTTAATTGCAAGCTCAGCAATTTATAAAGCCAGGCCAGCTTTCATGTTTTCGCTAGCCAGTTATAAACTTATCACTTTCCATCGTTTCTAAAATCTCTTATGTTAAGTCGCGTCGCTGATTCTATCTACTGGCTCAATCGCTATGTCGAACGAGCTGAAAACATCGCTCGCTTTGCCGATGTCAATTTCAACTTAATTCTCGACTCTCCCACAGGTGTTGCCCAACAGTGGGAACCTTTGGTAAAAATAACTGGCGACTTGGAATTATTTCAAGAACGCTACGGCGAAGCAACCGCAGAAAATGTAATTCAATTTCTCAGCTTCGATACTGAGTATCCGAATTCTATCATATCTTGTCTGCGAGCTGCCCGCGAAAATGCTCGCTCGATTCAAGAAATTATTTCTTCCGAAATGTGGCAGCAAGTTAATTCGTTTTATATGATGGTGCAAAAAGCAGCTAATGAACAAACTATGTCTCAATTGCTAGAGTTTTTTGCGGAAGTGAAAATGGCAGGACATTTGTTTGCTGGGGTTATGGATGCGACTATGACGCATAATGAAGGCTGGCACTTTGGTCAAATGGGGCGTTTTTTGGAACGTGCCGATAAGACTTCTCGGATTCTTGATGTCAAGTATTTTATTCTGTTGCCTTCTGTTCAATATGTTGGTACTGCACTGGATGAAGTGCAGTGGATGGCATTGTTAAAATCTGCTAGTGCCTATGAGATGTATCGCAAACGCAAGCAGCATCGAATTACCCCAACGGGAGTTGCAGAGTTTTTAATTATGGATCGAGAGTTTCCACGTTCGATTCATTTTTGTTTGTTGCAAGCAGAGCAATCGCTTCATCAAATTACTGGTACTCCTTCTAATACTTGGAGGCATCCTGTAGAAAGGGCTTTAGGTCGTTCCCGTGCTGAACTAGACTATTTAACAATTGACGAAATCATTAAGATGGGGTTGCATGAATTTATGGATGATTTGCAGCAGCAAATTAATGATGTAGGTCACAATATTTTTGAGACTTTCTTTACTTTGGAGCCAATTAGTTAGTTGTTAGTTGTTAGTTGTTAGTTGTTAGTTGTTAGTTGTTAGTTGTTAGTTGTTAGTTGTTAATTTTTGATGGCTAAAATGCTCTACAAAATTGTTCACGTAACTACTTATAATTACAGTAAACCTGTAGATTTAGATCCGCATACAGTTAGGTTGCGATCGCGCTCTTGTGGGTTTCAGTCCCTCCGAACTTTTGCCTTAGAAGTCACTCCTGAACCAGCAGGCATTTCTGACGTGCTAGATTGGGAAGGAAATAACACGATCAAGCTGTGGTTTACGCAGCCGACAAACCAACTCAGTGTTAAAATTACTTCGGAAGTCGAAACTCACTGTACCAATCCTTTTAATTATCTTCTAGAACCTTGGGCCGTCAACCTTCCCATTACAGATTATCCAGCACCAATGCAAGCTCATCTTGCGCCATATTTACAACAGATTGTCACTCCAGTAATAATGGAATTAGCGCAAGAAATTTGGCAAGCAGTGAACGGTGAAACTGTGAGCTTTCTCAGCGAATTAAATCAACGAATTTATGAAAATTGCCAACAGACTATTCGCGAAACTGGCGATCCATTGCCTGCTGGTATTACCTGGAATCAAAAGTTAGGTTCCTGTCGCGATATGGCGGTGGTTTTTATAGAAGCGTGTCGGGCAATTGGTTTAGCTGCAAGGTTTGTCAGCGGCTATCAAGAAGGTGAAATCGATCAAAAAGAGCGACACCTCCATGCTTGGGCAGAAGTATATTTGCCAGGAGCGGGTTGGCTGGGATACGATCCTACGCAGGGTTTGGTGGTTAGCGATCGCCATATTGCCTTAGTTGCCAGTGCTATTCCTCGCTACGCTGCTCCGATTTCGGGAAACTTTAGAGGTGTTGGTGCTACGTCGGATATACAATA
>DATGYA010000240.1:0-1658 GCA_035298405.1 Kamptonema sp.
ATACGGAAGAGGTACTGGATACTTTAATTAAAATGGGATTAATCGAGCCAGTCTCGGATATGACACCAGTCCGAAGGCTGATCTCGTTTTTACTGGAAAAATTTACGGAAAAACCCGTAGATTTTCAGGCTTTTGCGGAAATAAAAAGCGAACTTTACGTTATGTTCGAGCAGCAACCTTTCCGTTTACCTGCACAAATGACTTTTATTTTGAAGTCGTTGACTACGCTGGATGGAGTTGCTAGGGCGCTCGACCCTCAATATAATTTGGTGGCAGCGGCTCAACCTTTTATTAAAAGTATTGCGGTTTCTAAAGGACGAGGAAGCGCGATCGGAGAACTGGCAAGACAAACTAAGAATTTTATTACCTATAAATTGCAGCACCCTAGTAAAACGGAAGTTTTGATTAGGGATTTAGAACGACGAATAGAAGATGGCGAACTACAGCTGCGAGTGCGATCGATCGAGAGCGATCGGATCTTCAAACGCATTTATTTAGCGATTAAGAGCTTAGTGTATGCCTGCTTAACTGGTTTTACCTTATTAGCTGGGGCGATTCTCTTTGTAGAGGGATTTAAAGGGGTGGCTGTGGCTGCTTTTACCCTGTCAGCTTTAGCATTGTTATTTTTGGTGCGCTCTTTGGTTAGCTTAGCTATGCGGGAAAAATTAGATAGCATCGCAGAAAAGTGAACTATACTTTGCACGGGTATAAACGTTTCTTTAGAGAAGGAGGGGCTAGGGACTAGGGGCTAGGGGAAGAAATAGAAGGGAATAGAGAACAGTAATAGTAATCAGAGAATATCAAAATTTAACTTCTCAATCTCCTAGCGTTCGATAGGGATTGTCTAAGATTTCGTTTGCTGTTTTAGGTAAGAAGTAAAGAAGAAGTGATAGATAGAAAAAAAAGGGCTTCAAGTTGGTAAACTTGAAACCCTTCTTTTTTTAGTACCCCCAGGGGAATTCGAATCCCCGTCGCCTCCGTGAAAGGGAGGTGTCCTAGGCCTCTAGACGATGGGGGCGCGTCGTGCGCTGTCGTTCGTCATCAGCACCTTTATAAACTTATCCAATATTTCCGAATCTGTCAACACCTAAATCAAAAAATTTTTGATTTCGATCGCTTTAAGCGCTGAAAGACTTATGGGAAGGCTAGTTTAGAGCGGCAAAAAAGTTTGAAAGTCGAGGGTGAAGTCAAAAATTTTTCCGAGACTGCCGACCGGAAGAGTCAATATAGCAGGACTTGAGTGAAGCGATCGAGCATGGAAAGTTTGGGGCATTAACTCGGCCAACGGAAAGCCGAGTTAATGCCCTGAGTAATTTGGTTAGTTAACCCCGCCTTGTAATAAAGCTTGGAATTGCTGGTTTCCTCGGATTTGCTGAAAATCCGGATCGGTTTTTGCTAGTGTCTTATATTCGCTGGGATGAAGGCAGATGGCTTTTTGCAGGTTTTCGATCGCTAAATCGGCATTTCCAAGAATGGCATAGCAGCAAGCTTTGTTGTACCAGGCGTATTCGTCATCGGGTTGAATGGTTAAAGCTCGATCGTAGTTCAGGAGAGCTTCCTCGTAGCGTTTGAGGTGACGCAAGGCGTCGCCGCGCTTGAACCACGCCCAGAAGTCTCTGGGTCTGATTTCCAAGGCGCGATCGAAGTTGGCGATCGCT
>DATGYA010000241.1:0-4019 GCA_035298405.1 Kamptonema sp.
GTTATTTGTGGGTGGCAAATTTGATCGCGAACCCGCCCCTACCCAAACTGTAGCAAACTTTTACCAGAAGTGGTATAACAACTAACAACTAACTGTTAATAATCTTGCTTTCAGTGCTTCTCGTGCTTGTTCCCTGTCATCGAAGTGGATTTTTTCTGTGCCGATAATTTGATAATCTTCGTGACCTTTTCCTGCAATTAATACGCCATCTCCAGGTTGTGCTTCGATAATGGCTGTGTGAATTGCTTGGGCGCGATCGCAGATCACTATCGGCTTAACTTCTGGGGCTATTCCTGTCAAAACATCTTGCAAAATTCTCTCTGGATCTTCAGTGCGGGGATTGTCGGAGGTGACAACCGTTACATCTGCCAATTCTGCAACTATTTTACCCATTTTCGGGCGCTTGGTACGATCGCGATCGCCTCCACACCCGAATACGCAAATCATCCGCCCTGGAATAAAGGGCCGCGATGCCTTCAGCAAGTTCTCTAAACTATCGGGAGTATGTGCATAATCCACAATCACGCTAATATCTTGATCGGGGCTAATTTGCACCTTTTCTACTCGCCCTGGTACTCCAGTAAAGTCGGTTAAGTTGAGGGCAATTGTATTCAAATCTAAACCTAAATGTAAGCCTGCCCCTACAGCAGCCAGCAAGTTTGATAAATTATACTGACCTACCAATGGCAAGTAAAATGGAGTTTCGCCCTTGGGAGTATGCAGTATGCCTTTAACACCATTTGGCTCGTATTGTAAGTCAGAAGCCCATAAGTCTGCGGTGCGATCGCTGGTGCTGTAAGTCCAAACTTGCTCTGACTTTAAGCTGTTAATAATCCGCCGTCCGTAGGCATCGTCAGCATTGACAATAGCGCGACCTTTGAGATAATCAGGACTGAAAAGAAGCGCTTTAGCATTAAAGTAATCTTCCATGTCGCTGTGGAAGTCGAGGTGATCTTGAGTCAAATTTGTAAACACCGCCACCTCAAAACTGCAACCAAGCACTCGCCCTTGTACTAAAGCGTGAGAACTCACTTCCATTACGCCAAACTTGCATCCAATTGCGACTGATTCTGCTAGTTGTTTTTGTAGTTCAACTGCGAAGGGAGTAGTATGAGTTGCTGTTTCTTGAAAGCCTGGCCAACGGGTGTAAAGCGTGCCGAAAAGGGCGGTGGGTGACTGTGCTTTGCTAAGCAAAAATTCAATTAAATGAGTAGTTGTAGTTTTGCCATTAGTGCCGGTGACACCGACAAGTTTAAGCTTGTTAGCGGGATAGTTGTAAAAAGCGGTGGCGATGTGGGCGCAAGCTTGAGTCATGTCGGAGACTGGGATAATGCAGGGAAGATTTCCTTGTGAAGATGCTTTTTGGGCGGCTTGGGAGGAAACTACGGCGGCGATCGCACCAGAGGCGATCGCACCTTGCCAAAAATCGCCTCCGTCTACTCGTGTCCCTGGCATCCCTAAAAATAAATCTCCTGGCTGGCAAGCATGGGAATTAGTCGCTAAGCCTTTTACCTCGCAGTCGAGGGCGGGATGGGGAACAGAAAGGGAAACGTTGGGAACTGTTGTTAATAATTCTTTAAGCTTCATCGTCAAACACTCCTCATATTATGCTTATGGCATTTATTCTGGCTCGGAACTCTGTAAATATTTCTGTAACATTAACTCCAATTGCCCGACTGTGCAGCGAGGGGAAAACCGAGGCAACTTTTCTTCTAGGCTAGATGCCGCCTCGCCTGTGGAATTTATACGCGGAGGTTGAACTCTAAACAGGACTGGGACTTCGTACTGGTAAGCTTGAAACCAATCTTCGCGATCGCAGATGTCCCGCACTTCTAGTTCAAATTTCAGGTTTTGAATCTGTTGGAGTTTTTCTTGCAACCCTTCGCACAGGTGGCAACCGGGTTTAGTATACAAAATTAACCGCATGGCAATATCTTTGAATGGGCAGGTAGCAATCAAGGCTGAAGCTGTTTGAGAATTTCTTGGACTCGTTGGTAATCAACCATATTTCCTTGTTCCTTGTAGAGTTTTGCGGCTTGCTGCACATCAGCGATCGCCCCAGGTTTGTCTCCTAGAATGGAACGGGCAAGAGCCCTGTCTTCATAGCCCCAAGCATACTCAGGAGCTATTTCTAGGGCGCGATCGCAGTCCTCAAGAGCTTTTTTGTCTCCCAGTCCCGCGCGAGTGTAGCACCGACTAGCGTAGGATTCAGGAATATTCGGATTGAGACGAATTGACTCATTGCAATCTGCGATCGCTCCTTGGTAGTCTCGGAGTCCACGAGCGCGAGTGTAGCATCGACTGTTGTAGGCTTCGGCATTGTTAGGATCGAGTTTAATCACCTGATTGTAATCCTCAATCGCTCCTTGATAATTTTTGAGGTAATCGCGGCTGATTCCCCGCAATAAGTAAGCATAAGCATCATTCGGTTCGAGATCGATTACTTCGTTCAAATCCTCTATTGCACCTTGAAAGTCTTGCTTAGAGAATCTCTCCATCACCCGTCGTCGATACCCGTCAACATCCAGCAGTTTGATATCTTTGCGTGCAGCTTGCTGAAATTCTCCCGCGAGTTGAGGATTTGGCAACAGAGGTGCGATCGCGACCTTACTATCAGCATTAGCCGGAACTGTTACCCCCACAGAAGCAAACAGAGCAACTGTTCCCAGAAGTTGGTTGATTTTTCGTCGCAGGGGAAGTTGAAACCATTGACAATTGAGCTTTGAGGTGCTGCTAGCAAAGTTCTCTTTGGTGCTGCGCGATCGCCAATCAACGACTAAAACTTTTACTTTCATCTTTATTTATGCGCCACTCGTTACTAAACCAACAGGTCGCAGTTCCGATATTGTAGAAATACAGACTGATTAAATTTCAACATAATGACTCAATCTACAGCATCTCCAATCTCAGTTGCCAACATTGACCTAGACGAACTGAACCAAAAGTTTAACTTAGCCCATCCCAGAGATATTTTGGCTTGGTCAGTTGAGAATATCCCCACAGGATTAGTGCAAACTAGCGCCTTCAATGTTGATGACATGGTAATCACAGATATTCTCTACCGCGAACTTAAGCCACAAGTTCCAGTACCAGTCATGTTTTTGGAGACTTTGCACCACTTCCCCCAAACTTTGGAGTTAGTCGCAAAGGCCAAAGCACTCTACAATCTGAATCTCCAAATTTACCAGAATCTAGATGTGGACTCCCGCGAAGCTTTCGCTGCTAAATATGGGGAAGCTCTTTGGGATAGCGATATTGCACAATTCCACCATCTCACTAAAATCGAACCTCTGCAACGAGGTCTCAATGAATTGAATACTGTCGCCTGGATTACCGGCCGCAGGCGGGATCAAGCTGTTACTCGTGCTGATATGCCCGTGTTTGAACTTGACTCCCAAAATCGCCTCAAAGTTAATCCTATAGCGTCTTGGACGCGCAAGGAAACTTGGGCTTATGTGATGGAACATGGCGTGATTTATAATCCTCTCCACGATCAAGGCTACCTCAGCATTGGTGATGAACCAATTACAACGCCTGTAGCTGAGGGTGAAGATGAACGCGCTGGCCGCTGGCGTGGTACTGGCAAAACTGAGTGCGGTATTCACATTTAGTTAACTGTTAACTGTTAACTGTTAACTATTCACGGCGGGGCGGGTTTTATTCAGAGATTATCTGTTAGTTACAAAGATTATCTACTAGCACCCGCCCCGACCATACAATTCCGATGCAACCAGATTTGATATAAAGCTACCAGGTTACTGTAAAAGCTTTTTTAATAAATTAACTTGACTAATGAATCAAGTATAGATTATAGTGAGCTAAGCTCGGATTACATCTAGTAAGCTTAAGCTAACATTTATTAAATTATGAACTTAACTGAATACATCGAATCAAAGCGAAAAGCAGCTAAGAAAATCAGCGCCGACATTCGAGAACGCTGGAACAACCGCATAGTTACTAGAGGCTTACACTTGCTAGGAGAAGCAGGTGCTTTGCAGTATTTATCCGATTATGGACGC
>DATGYA010000242.1:0-2042 GCA_035298405.1 Kamptonema sp.
CTCAAGAGGCTATGAATATTCATCGGCTAATTATATCTATTTAGGAATTGGGAAAGTAGAAAATCATCAGTTATTAAACAGATACTTTACTCACATCAAATCGGGCTGCTAGTTTCCGAATTGATGATATCACTTGGTTGAGACGCTTTAACTATCGCGCTTGAGCTACCAGGGTCTGTCTACCTGTGCTACTTTAGCTCATATGAGCCTCGGATGGGATGCGATCGCCAATGCTCTCTCCGCGAGAGCAGATTCAATAAAATTAGTGCCGACAAGCGTGAAATATTTTTGCAGACTAACTGGAATCAGCGTCAGTTCACGGCATCTGTAGGTAACTTTTCGCTCGGTTTCTCCAAATAAAGAATACCGAGAGCAATGGTCGCTCCCGGTATCAACTTTTCCAGTTCCGTTGTTGTTAAGTAAATCCCATTAGGCTCAATGAAAGGAAAAGCGGATGGTTTCAATTTCTGCGAAGGGTTGCCAAGAGCGCATCAACATAATCTGTCACCTCAAAGATTGGTAAAGCTTTATAAGGAAAGTTTTGGTTGAAGCTCGTTGCTTACAGTTATTATGATGCCGCTTTCTAAGTGGTAACAACAGTCAGGAGAACCCTACTGGGTTGGTCGTATTTACCACAATGAGTGTGAAAGAATCTGAATTAATTGGTATTGAAGAAAACCGTACAAAGCTATTCCTAGAAACCGAAACTGCTGTGGCAACACCATGATGAGCCAGCCGAGCGAACTCTGCACGGCGCAAGCGTCGAGGGAAGGCTCGCCGGTGTTGCCAACCGTACCAAAAACAGGGTGCGGGTGATGTGTAGCACCGTAAGGACGTGATTTGTCGGCTATCGCTGCTTTCCCATAGCCATCGCTCCCGTATGAGTGCGTGAGCATAATCCCGGTTTTAAAAGCGCGATCGCTATATAGGTTATGTGTCGCTACTTCAACAATGTAGTAAGAGCTCAAAGGGCTTCTCTAAACAGTGTAAGAGTCAATAGTTGTACTTGGGAGCGATCGCTATATCTTCTACGCACTTATCTAATCCGTTGACATCTCTATTTTGACTCTCTTCTATCCCGCTCGCCGAGCGCATCCACCTCAACATCACCCAGCATTTTGGGTTCCATATTACAAATTATGGAGATAAAAATTTATAAATGGTGGGGAGAAGTAGGCGAATCGATTCGGTGAAAGAAGAACTGTCCTTGTGTCAGCTTAGCCCCAGTTAAGTTAGCTCCAGTCAAGTTAGCGTCATCAAAACTCGCCCCTCTTAAATCGGCAAAGCTCAAATTCGCGCCTGTCAAATCTGCCTTGTCCAGGCAAGCGTCATTTAAGGAAGCCTTGAAAAGATTAGCCCCTCTTAGGTTAGCAAGGCTTAGATTAGCCCGACTCAGGAGAGTTCTATGCAGAGAAGTCAGACTCAGATTGGCTTCATTCAAAGAGGCATCGCTCAAGTCAGCCGACGTTAAGTCCGCTCCACTAAAATTTACCCCACTCAGATTAGCCCAATTGAAGTGAACGTAACTTAAGTTGCATTGACTCAAGTTCTGCTTAACAAGAACAGCACACCTCAAATTAGCGTTGGCGAAATTCCTTTCACCTCCTGCATATCGCCTCAAAAGTTCACTCGTACTCAATTGGGCTAACAAGGCAGTTGAAGCTCCTTGATAACACCAGGACGCTCCTACCAAGTTAGCCGCCGTGTTAACAGCTTCTTTGTCAGATGAAGGCAGGACAATAGCGTTGCAACCATCCCATTGACCAGCGAGCATAAATGCAATCTCAGAAGCAGCAACGCTATTGTCAAACAACAAAACGTCAGTTGTGCTACCTGAGAATAACTTCATACTCGTCAATTGGTTTGGGGCTTGGGAAAATCGTTTTTGTAGTCGGTTTTTCATCAATAATGTATAGTGAGGTAAGAAATAGCCACCATAACGGAGCGATCGCTCGCATCCAAATTAATTGTGCCTAATCCCAGCCTCTGTATCCGTATGGTATCTCTACTTGGCGAGTAGAGATTTCTCTCCTATTCTTCAA
>DATGYA010000243.1:0-3517 GCA_035298405.1 Kamptonema sp.
GTAATTAGCTAACTGGTTCGCTTGAGCATTCAGTTGTTTATAAGTCCACTCGCGATCTTCAAATATCAGCGCGATCGCATTTGGGGTAAGTTGACTTTGAGTTTCGATTTCAAGGAGAAGGCTCCCTGCTTGCAAGAGTTCAGTTGTAGCTGTGACTTTGCCGTGCATTTTCTATTTTCACCCTGTCACTTCGTAAATATTTACGACAACTGTGGACAAAATTAGTTCCCCACTGCAACTACCAATTTAAGGAATTGCTTGCAGGGGTATGTCAAGCAATGAAAACTTTTCCCAATCTTCAGCATCAAAGTGCCACCATTCTGTAGAAAGCGATACAAATCCCTGTGCTGCCATCACCTTTTCCAGCAGTTGACTATTCTTCCTTGATTGGTAACTCCCACCTTCATAATCTCTGTAAGCTTTTTCAGTAAAATTATCAAATCCCGTAGGCATTTCTAACTCTTTACCATTGCGATCTACAAGCGTGAGATCGACAGCCGCACCGCGATTGTGCCGCGAACCATTAGCAGGATTAGCAACATAGCGCGAATCTGGCATCGCCGCCCACATTTGCTTAGTAACTGATAGTGGTCTGTAGCAGTCGTAAACTTTCAATCCTAGTCCCATTTTTTCAATGTTTTCTTGAACTCGCGACAGCCTTTGAGCAACAGAAGCTCTTAGAATACATCTGGCTACAGGATACAGTTTTCTTTTTAAAAAATTATTAGTTGTGGCATAACGAATATCAAGCCGAATGTTAGGATTTACAGTGCGGATATCAATCATTCGTGCCCAACTAGGAAGTTGATAAAGTGGAATACTTTCACTTGGCTTTGCGGATGGTGAAGCTTGAACTGCGATCGTTTTGGATGGTGCTACTGCGCGAACACGCAGCAAATTTAAGCCAGATACAGATAGCAGCACGAGCAGGAATACTATCAGATATTTTCCAATTCTACCCAATTTCATAGTTAATTACTTATTAGTCTATCGTCTTTTAAATCAGGTTGTAGGTGCGTCAAACAAAGTTATAACGATTCTTGAGATTTTCATACTCTGACGAACCTACTAATTGTGCCACTTGCGTAAGTTCTATTATAGCTTTTCTCAATTATCTGAGATATAAAAACGACCCCCCGTACCCCTCCCTTGTACAGGGGGGAACTCGAAAAGCTCCCTTTCTAAGGGGGTTGGGGGTAGATATCTTGTACCTCAGAAGACAAAGAAAGGCTATATTAAAAACTAAAAATGAAAGCTTATTTCTCTTCCATTTTTAATTTTTAACTTTGCATTTAGATACCTAACCGCTGATAAACTTGATCCAAATGCCTCAATTGATATTTAGGATCGAAACAATTTTCGATTTCTGTCCCTGTCAAATGAGAGGTAACGCGGCTATCTTTAGCAATGAGATCGTGGAAATTTGCTGATGTTTTGTTCCAGGCTTCGTGAGCGCAAGATTGCACAACACTGTATGCTTCTTCCCGGCTCATTCCTTTTTCTACTAAAGCTAACAAGACGCGCTGGCTAAAGATTACACCTCCGTAAACATTCATATTGCGCTTCATGTTTTCTGGATAAACTAACAAGTTTTTCACTAGGTCAGTTATTTCTACTAACATGAAATGCAATAAGGTAGAAGCTTCCGGCAAAATAATCCGTTCTACGGAACTGTGAGAGATGTCTCTTTCGTGCCACAAAGCAACGTTTTCTAAAGCAGCGACAGCATGACCGCGAATAATTCTAGCCAGCCCTGTCAGCCTTTCAGAACGGATAGGATTGCGTTTATGAGGCATCGCTGAGGAGCCTTTTTGCCCTTTAGAAAAATATTCTTCAACTTCCAGAACATCTGTGCGTTGAAGGTTGCGAATTTCTACTGCAAAACGCTCTATAGATGCGGCAATCAGAGCTAAAGTTTGGACATATTCGGCATGGCGATCGCGCGAAATTACCTGAGTAGAAGCAGTATCAGGATGTAGCCCAAGATTTTGGCAGGAAATAGCTTCTATTTTTGGGTCAATATTAGCATAAGTCCCGACTGCACCCGATATTTTACCCACAGCAATAGAAGAACGAACTCGCACCAATCTTTCGCGATCGCGACAAACTTCCGCCAACCATCCTGCTAGTTTAAACCCAAAAGTAATCGGTTCCGCGTGAATCCCGTGAGAGCGTCCTACCATCACCGTATCGCGGTGTTTTTGCGCCTGATAGCGAATAGCTTGGCTCAAACATTCTAGGCGTTCGAGCAAAATATCGGCACTCTTCACCAGTTGTAATGCTAAAGCAGTATCTACAACATCAGAACTCGTTAAACCGAGGTGAATATAGCGACCGGCATCGCCTACATATTCATTCACATTTGTCAAAAATGCGATGATATCGTGGCGGACTTCGGCTTCAATTTCTAGGACACGCTTGGGGTCGAAATTAGCCTTAGCTTTGATTTCTTCCACTGCATCGGCGGGGATGTAGCCGAGTTCGGCTTGTGCTTCGCAGACTGCGATTTCTACTTGCAGCCAAGTTCTTAGTTTATTGGTATCAGTCCAGATTTCGCCCATTTCGGGCAGAGTGTAGCGATCGATCACGGTTGGGGCTGGAGAATACAACTGTCTTATTGTACGTCTGATGGGCAGGCAATTGATCTTTACAAAAATGTGACACATAGTCCGTAGACTGATAATCCGTAGAGATTCACAATCGGCACATGAATCCATCGAAAAAAAAGATTCTTTGTGCTTTAGGTCATCTGGTAAGGCAACGCAGGACAGCTTTGGGAATTTCGCAAGAAGAACTCGGACTGCGGGCTAACTTAGACCGAACCTATATATCTGGAGTGGAACGCGGAGTAAGAAACCCTTCCCTTACTGCACTTACAAGTCTTGCTAATGGTCTAGGCATAACCGTTTCTAATCTTCTTAACAATCTAGAAATAGTGGTCGAAAACATAGAATGAGCAATCAAGATTTAGCAAGCACAATTAAATCTCAATTGAGACAAGACTCAACCCAATTAAAAGTTTTTAATCTTCTGTCTGACCAACAATGGCATTGTCGAGAGTGTGAAGGAAAACAGATAGCCTCATCTCAATATGCTGGCGGTGGCGGTATTCAGGGATTGCAACGGGGTACAAGAATGCGTCCCGGTCTTGTTATTGAAACAGACAAGAGGTACTGTCAAAATTGTCAGGCCAAACGCTTGGGCGATCGCTGGACAGGAGAGATAAAAGCAGCAACTTCTGCTGCTAACATACCTGATTCTCTAGTACAAAAAATACTCAAACTTTATGCTTATACAGATGTAATTGAACAGAGGAAACGAGAAGCACATGAATTAGTAATTGACCATCGATTTCCGATGGAACGCTGGGGAGAAAATGAGCCGCCCCACCTGAAATCCATGAGCGAATCTGAAATAAAGAAAAAGTTTCAGTTGTTAAAGAAGGATGCCTCTGGCAATCACAACCTTCTAAAATCTAGAAGTTGCGAACGCTGTATCAAAACACAAAAAAGAGGCA
>DATGYA010000244.1:0-2969 GCA_035298405.1 Kamptonema sp.
ACACTTCCAATGGTCAACACTTGACCGAGTTTCAACCTGTTAAGGCTTAGATAGACTTTTCTTACCAGCCTTACCAACTATTTCAACAATTCCTATTCTAACACCTCAATTCTAGGGAGAAATCAACTCATGGTCGCCACAGTTGTTACCGAAGAAGGACTCAAAATCCCCGTTTTCGATGCCGCTTACACCGATGCCAAAGGACGCAATGTAGGCAAATTCTTCAACAACCCAGAAATCCTACGCCACTCGATTCTGCAAGCAATGTTTCAATCAGAAGAACTGAACTCATTAATGATAATCAAACTTGACAAATCCAATCCCGACCCTCACCAATTACGCGCCAGCATCCACGACCCAGAAGATGGCATCAAGCGACGCATGATCTTTCAATCTGGCAACAGCTATTACTTTGGTAACGAAACCCTAGCCAAAAAGATCGGAGACTTATTCGTAACAGAAAAAGATACCGCCTGTCGCTACGGTTCCCTTCTCGTCAGCACTTGTATGTCCGGCGTATCCGAATGCGACCATTTGCGAATAAAAATTGTCGATTTCACCGACCCGCAATATGCTAAATATCGCACCGGCGACCTCAGAAGGTAACAAACCTCAACTCATTTTAGATCGATCGAGCATCAAAGGCATCAATAAAAAACAACTCAAAGAACTCATTCCTTGTGGCGATTACGAATTACCCAAAGCCATCCTTGGCAATCGCAAAAACAGTCAAATTGGCATCACCCAAACAAGCTGGCAATCCACCGGAGTTTGGTTCGACGAAGCAGCCCAAAAACAAGACCTCGTGCCAGCAGCTAAAGCTGAAGCCCAAAGACTAGCAGCACTACAGCGCGACCCCATGAAATTGCGCCGAGCCATGATTGAAGATTACGATAAACGCGAAGCATATTTAGCGCGTTTGAACGAAAGAAAACTCAAGGAACAGCAGGACAAATTATCAACGACAATTGATGACGAAATCAACGGTGATAGTGAACAAAGTACCGAGGATAAAAAGCGGGAAAGACAGGACATCCAGATGCTCAAAGCCGATAAATTCG
Source organism: Kamptonema sp. (assembly GCA_035298405.1). GTDB lineage: Bacteria > Cyanobacteriota > Cyanobacteriia > Cyanobacteriales > Microcoleaceae > Kamptonema. The sequence goes on from DATGYA010000244.1 coordinate 1,062, forward strand.
GACTGATGATAGGCAGTCCCGAATTCACCAATATGGCAGAAAGGTGGTTAGCATCCAAATGGCAAAATCTAGCAACCAGGGGGGCTTTATCAATGACCTCAGCAATGGCTTTACCCTGCGAAGATTTACCCAGAGGAACGGTTTGCGCTCACCATTTAAAAGAAGGAGAATGCGTTCAAGGTCGATTCCCCATTCTCAACAAAGATGGTCTGAGAATATACCAGAATATACACGCCCCAAATCTGGAAAATATTCCAGATGAAATCCGCACTGCGATGGCAAAAATTAAAGGGGTAATTTGGTTCCATCCCAAAGACTTAGAAAAGTTCCATCAAGGTGATTTTGACGGTGACGAACCCTTTGGCATCGAATCTCAAAAAATCCCTCAAATTGCCCAACAAATCTTACCAGCACAAGACGGATTATTTGACTTCGGGGAAGTGGTACAAGCTGAGAAAGTTCCCTATACTAAAGCTAAGTATCGAGAAGACGACCCCGAAGTTAGAGAAGGTAAAGTTAAAGCAGGCGATCGCAAGTTTACCACCCTAGAACAAATCGGAGTTGCCAGTTCTCAAAATGAAGTCGGAATCGTCGCTTTAGCCATTGGTAAAGTAGCAGCAGCACTCCCCAACCCCGGCGAAGATGAAAAGCTATTTCTCAAGCAGCAGAAGCGATTTATTGCCGCTCTTAGCATCATGGAACAGTACGAAGTTGACTACCAGAAAAATTCGCTGCGGGGTAAAGATGCCAAAGAAGTGAAAGAGAACACAGGTCTAAATCCTGACACTTTACTAGAAAAAGTAGATGAATGGTGCGAAAAACACAAAAGCTGCACTTACTTTTTCCAGTACAAAGGAGACGACCAACTCTACAAACAATTTCCCATGCCCGCCGACTTCCCCAATCCTGTTTACGTCCTAGCCAAAGAAGCCGTTAACCCTTATTGGGAACAAACGCGACTCATCCACCGTAACCGAGATGAATTTCAGCACATTCTACCCCCGATTCCGGCTCATTTAATCGTGTCAAAAGACAATCGTAAGAAACTAGATGCAGCAGGCGTTGAGTACGAAAAAGAAGGCAAAGAATTGCACGTTCCATATCAGTACAAAAATGCCCTACTAGAGCGAGAAATCGGCTACCGCCACAGCAAAGAAAATGATTTACATTGGGAAGAAAACGAATTACAATGGGCAAAAGACCTCGTGCAGCGCTTTCAAGAGGACAAGAGTATTATCTACGATCGCACTGGCAGCGACATCAAAGCTCGCAAAGAGGAAATGGGCAAACTTTATGACAGCTATCGAGCCGAAATTGACGAAATTTGGGATACTCCAGACAGAAAAACTAGGGCTGCTCATGCCTTATTCCAAGCTACCCACACTTCCGATAATCTGAGCAAACACCGGACAATTTGCCAGAAGGTGGCAGAGGATTTGGAAATTACCTTTTCCCTCCAAGAAGACTACGAATTGCTCCACGAAGCCTTACCGCGAGATGTCTACGTGCTGCAAGTTCCTTTCCAGAAAGTGAAAACTAAAGACGGTAGAACTATTGACCTACCAAACCAATGGAAAGACGCACTGGATAGCAAAGGTATTTCCTACGAAGCCACTGCTCATCCCGAATTGCCTCTAGTCGAATTCGCCTTCAAAAACTTACCCCAAAGCATGGTAGCGAAACTGGATGCCAAATACGGAGATAATTCTAACGATCGCATCGACACCGACTCTTTGAAGGTAACAAACTACTCCGGTAATGAAACCCGACTCCTCATCGTCCCTCCTGTCGATTGTCGGTGGATTGAGTCTCAAGATAAAGCAGGTAGAGGCGCACTTGTTTACAAATTATTCATGGATGAAATCTCCGATGCTTTATCAAATTATCGGGTAAATCAAATAGAAGTAG
>DATGYA010000245.1:0-5281 GCA_035298405.1 Kamptonema sp.
CGCGAAAACGGCGTGCGTGTTATCGATATCGGGGTGATGCTAGCAGGAGCCGATCTCGCTGGTATGGATTTGCGATGGACAGACTTGAGCGAAGCTAACCTAGTCAGAGCCAATCTCAGCGGCAGCGACCTCGTGAAAGCAAACCTTTCGCGTACAATCTTATATGAAGCCAACCTCGCCAGAGCCGATCTCAAAGGGGCAGCTTTATTTTACGGCTCAGTAGAAACCGCTTCACCCCGTAGCCGCAGCGATATCCCCGACTACCAGACGGGCAAAAATACGGGAGCCGTCATCGAAAATGTTGATTTCACAGGCGTTAAGCGATTATCTGAGGAACAAAGATACTATTGCTGTGCCTGGTGTGGTGAACAATCGAGAAAAACTATTCCCGGTGGCTGCGAAGACATTCCCAATAAATTAGGAAGATAAATTGCTAATTGCTAATTGTTAATTGCTAATTGCTAATTGCTAATTGCAGCAACCATTTTAGGGTTCAAAATTTTAGATTATTAGCGGGCTAAGGAATTGTCGGCGATCGCAAATTTTCACTAGCCGATCTCTATCTAAAATCTATAACCAAACATCTAAAACTGAAGCTGCGGCCCGGCCCAAGCATTGCTGACTTGAGAACCGAAGACTTGAGGTGTATCCTGATTAGCGGCTACTGTGCGACCACTAAGATCGACAGCCCAAACAGGCCAAGAGCGATCGCCAAGATTTCGAGCGCGGAAGAGCACTTCATCAGGATAAGATTGGCTCCAACCCAAGAGTACAGCATGAGTGTACAAACTTCGGGCCGGAGCAATGGTGTAGCTACAGTTCTGCTTGCTATCCCAGATTACGGCATAATCTGACATATCCGAAGTGTTGAAGATTCCCTCAAATTCTCGCGCTAGAACGCGATCGCCAGTTTTATTCCAAGAAACCGGAATCAAAATCGCGATCGCCCCCGGCAGATCGGACTCTTCAGGAGAGCAAAACGAATACTCAGCCAGCGGCGAAGCCGCCTCCACCATTTGTAACTCCCCCGTCCGGAGGTTTTCCACAAACATGACACTACTAACCCGACACCGATATAGCTCTCGCTGCACTTGCATTTCAATCCGGCTGTACGCTGCATACTCCCCATTGCTTGAAATCAATGAGGGGCTGCGGTAGTAGCGTAGGTCAGATCCCACACTTGAGCTAACTTCAGCGTGGGTAGCCAAAATCCATCCCCAAGGAATAGGATAGGGACTATTTAAAGGGTCGATCTGCACCGTTGGTTCAATCATGGTAGTTTCACCGAGAAAAAGTTCGTTACACTTGGAGCCGATTCTGCTGGAACGTGGGGGTAGACAAGCGTAGATGTTGTATCGGCCAAAGCGAGTAGTAATATCAAAGTGGCAATCTCGGAAGCAACAATCAAAGTAGTAGCAAGCCCGAATCAACCTGGTTAAACACTCAAATGTTCTGACCAGAGGAGTTCTGTAAGCATTGAGCCATTCAATTGTGAGACGGCAAATTTAACTGTGAGGCACCCCAGCGTGCAATTCATTATTCTTATGTATAGCAGGAGTATTGATTTTGGGCTAGAGAAGTTGGCAAACAGTTAGAAATATTTAATATTTTCTCATTTTTCCTATAATATTTTTCGCTGTCTTTTTTCAATCATCCTTTAGGAATACCTTCTAAACCCCAATCTGCCACTCATTTATGGTTGATGGGGTTGATTGTTGGAGTGACAGAAGAAGAACTGGCCCAAGACCTTTCCTCCTCTGAGTTTTTTCAACTAAAATCTCACATTCCAAATCGGTATTACCTACAAAAGCATCACACTTGGGGCGATCCTGTTGTAGTTTGCATGAAGGCATTACCTTTAGGATTATTTCGAGAAACGGCTAGGAAACTACAACCATTATTTACCAGCTTAGAGCTTACCCATTAATACCTGAAGCTACGACCCCCCAACTCCGCGATTTTTCCCTAGCTGCTTTTTAAGTGGGAGATCGGAAAGTTCTCTAAAGAATCGGACATGAGGATAGATACCTAAATCCTAATTAACGATTGAGTTCTAAAGTCCAGTTGGTAAGATAGCATCGGAATGAGAATGGTACATAGACGGAAAGGGAAAAACCGTGAAATCTTCACCAAAAAAATCTGATTACACTCGGAGTCCCGCCCCTAAGTCGCCGGGAACAGGTCTGCTTGTACTATCGTTGATCTTTCGACTGCTGCTGTTGGGGGTAGGGAGCGGTTTTGCGTGGGCGTTAGGGGTGGGGGCCGCACAAATATATCCCTCGGCTGCAACTGAAATCCCGTTGAGTGAAAAATTGCTGCGCCAATTTCAGGATCTCACTTCGGGGCCCAAACCTATCTCTCAAGCTCCAAGTCCTATCGTTCCCTCACCAATCGCAACATCTTCGAGTTCGCAACTGAGTCTAGCACAAAGGCAAAAACTACAAGCAGATTTGAGACAGTTGCAGGGAGAGTTGAATGCACTGATCGGTCGCACGGCTGCACTGGAGACGCAATTAGGTAGCAGTCGGCCTACGGAAACTTTGGAAAAGCGGCTGGAATTGATGTCGCAGGAGTTAGGAACGCCAGCATCGGCGGCAGAACCGAGTCCAGCTTTACCTGCTGTTGGTAAGGATAGTAGTCCGATTCCAGGTGCTAAACCTAATAGTGGAGAACAATCTAGCGCTGGTAAGAGTTCTGTATTTAGTGGGGATGTCCTAATGGTGACACTCCCCAGTGACGTTTTGTTTGATGCTGGTAGTAGTGCCTTGCGTGTAGGAACGAATGTGATTTTGGATAATTTGATCGCAGATTTGCGAAACTATGAGGGAGCTACTGTTCGCATTGGTGCTCACACTGACGACGTGGGGGAAGCGAAGGATAATCAAAATTTGTCGTTTGCTAGAGCTCAGGCAGTGACTCAGTATTTATCGAAGACGCTAGGTGATAAGTATCATTGGGTGGCGATCGGTTATGGAGAAAGTCGCCCATCGGTGGAAAACACAACGGATGCAAATCGTCAGCGCAATCGTCGAATTGAGGTTGCGATCGCGCCTAAACGTTAGTGGTTAGTGCTTAGTGAAAAGCCAGGAAAATACAACCAACAACCAACAACCACCAACCAACAACCAACAACTAACAATTAACAACTAACAATTACGATGAAAATTGTCTTTTTCGGTACTCCCCAGTTTGCTGTTAACAGTTTAGAAAATCTGCTAAATCATCCAGACTTTGAGGTGGTGGCGGTTGTCACTCAGCCGGACAAACGCCGAGGACGTGGCAATCAATTAATACCTTCTCCTGTTAAAACTACTGCCGTTGCTCACAATCTCCCGGTTTGGCAACCCCAACGAATTAAGAAAGATGACGAGACGCTATCTTTACTAAAACAGACAGAAGCGGATGTATTTGTAGTGGTAGCTTACGGTCAGATTCTTTCTCAAGAAATTTTGGATATGCCTCAATTGGGCTGCGTCAACGTTCACGGCTCAATCTTACCGCAATATCGCGGTGCTGCTCCGATTCAGTGGTGTTTATATCACGGCGAAAAGGAAACAGGAATTACCACAATGCTGATGGATGCTGGTATGGATACTGGGGCAATGCTGCTGAAAGCTTTTGCTGGAATTACGCTTTTAGATAATGCTGTAACTGTGGGGGAAAGGTTGTCAGAACTAGGGGCTGATTTGTTAGTAGAAACTCTGTTAAAGTTAGGGCGAGGTGAAGTTTCTGCGATTCCTCAAGATGCGTCAGAAGCGAGTTATGCGCCGCTGATTAAAAATCCTGATTATGCGATTGATTGGTCAAAAAGTGCGATCGCGCTGCACAATCAAATTAGGGGATTTTTTCCCGACTGTGTTACCAATTTTCGCGGTAATTCTGCGAAAATCAGTGCTACAGCACCCCTTGGCCCTGAATACTGGTTAAAATTGCCGCCGGATTTGCGACGTTTAGAGCAAGATTGGTCAACTTTATCTGAGCTTTCAGGAAAACCGGGAGAAGTTGTCAAAGTTATCAAAAACTTAGGGCCAATTGTGCAAACGGGAGAAGGTTTATTACTGTTACGCGAGGTGCAGTTAGCGGGTAAAAAAGTTCAGTCTGGGTGGGATTTTGCTAATGGCACTCGGTTGGCTGCGGGGGAGATTTTTGGTGGTTAACAAAAAGATATTTAAAGTTTGCGATCGCACATTTATAGCAACCTCCAAGGCGCTTAGGACTATATTGATTGCCGAAACCCTTGCTATTATTACCTCATCCTTCATCCTTCTTCCTTCCTTTTTCCTTCCTTTCTTCTTCCTTCTTCCTTCTTCCTTCTTCCTTCTTCCTTCTTCCTTCTTCCTTCTTCCTTCTGCTATAATTTAAGGGAGATTCAGGAGATTAATTCGCTAGCTAAGTTAGCAGCTTGAAGTCGAATCTCAGGAACGGCTGTTGTTTCCCACAGAGAGCCTTTGCGGGGTGGGCCGAGGGTGTATAAAAGTTTGGAAACTGCGTCACCTGCACTTATTAAAGCGCCGTTAGAGGCTGTATCTAAACCGAGGCCCAGGCGATCGGGGCGGATCAGGCCTTGTTCTAGGAGGTTGGCGGTTAGCGGGTGTTGGAGTTTGCGACAGTCGGACTCGGAACCGGTGCAGTTAATGACGCGATTAGCTGTAAAAATTGTTTGTTGTCCAGTGTGGCGATCGCGGATTAAAACTTTTACGCCGTCGGTTATTTCGCGGTAATTTAAAATGCAGCCAGCCTGGACTGTTAGCTGTTTTGATTGCTGCATCTGAGCGATCGCGGTGGCAATTTCTGGGGCGGCGCGGTGGCGATGGATTTCCCAGTAAGGTCGCAAATGGCGCATAAACCGTTGCTGTTCGATCGAGGGGAGGTTTTGCCATAGCTGCTGAGAAATAGGGCGGAGGGAGTCAATTATTGGTCGCCAGTCTTGACCCCTAGAGTTTGCTGCCCGGACTTCTTGGCGTATCAGTTTGAGTAAGCTGCGGATATTTTTGGGGGCAGTGTCGGGACTGAGGAAGACAGAAGCGGGTGGGGCGAGTTTGTGGGCTTGGGAAAGCAAGCCTCGGCGAGAGACGGCGTGAATTTTACCTTTGTGGTTGCTGTCTCGAAGCGCGATCGCGATATCGACGGCTGTTAAGCCAGATCCCACCAGTAAAATTGAGTCGTCGGGAGATAGTCCTGCCAGGGCTGCATCTGATCTTGCATCTCTGATGTAGCGGGGGCTGTGGTAGAAAGAGGGATCTGCTACAGGCGGATCGCTGGGCAGAAAATTGCCTAGAGC
>DATGYA010000246.1:0-1886 GCA_035298405.1 Kamptonema sp.
GGTAAGTGGCGGGTGACAATTTCTCTACCATTGTATTGCCATAACTACCCATGAGATGCCCTGCAAGAGTCATTAAAAAATTAGCATCATCCAGTTTGTTATCAGTTCTAAGATCATTTGCCCTTTCTAGCATTACCTGTACCAACCCCGCATCAACTAACTCGGAGTTTGCCTGCAAAATCTGCTTTTTTTCCCCACTGGAGCAACTCAGTAGCGATTGAATCAGATTAAGATAAGCTTGGCGGCGTAGTTCGTCCATATCGCGTAGTGGGGGATTAGCCGAAAGAATTATTATTTACTAAATCTATCATAATTGTCACCAATCAACCTATACTAACAAGAAAAAAATCTAAAATAAACAATGCCATTACCAACAGTAATTTTACCAGGATATTTCGCCGCCGCCTCCGAATACAGCGAATTAGAGAAAACTCTGTGCGATCGCGGTTTTCCTACTCTCATAGTACCCATCCGCCAGCGCGACTGGTTCCCAACAGTAGGCGGCCGTTCCATGATACCAATTTTGCGATTACTCGATCGCACAGTTAAACAAGCCTTGCAACAATATAATAGCCCTCAGATTAACTTAATCGGTCACTCTGCGGGCGGCTGGATTGCGCGGATTTATCTAGGAGAAAAGCCTTATACTATTCACGGAGATGTAGCGGAAGACGTTGGTTTGTGGAACGCTTTCCCTTATGTAAATACCCTCGTTACTCTGGGTACGCCTCACGTCAGCCAGGAAAGATGGACGCGCAAAAATCTAGATTTTGTGAAGATTCACTATCCCGGCGCTTTCCATCCCAATGTGCACTATGTTTGCGTTGCTGGTAAAGCTGTTTTTGGCAATTGGAGCTTGAAAACGTGGTTAGCTTATAACAGTTATAAACTCACAATTGGTACAGCCGAAACTTGGGGAGATGGAATTACTCCCGTAGCCGCAGCACATTTAGAAGGTGCGGAAAACTTAGTGTTAGATGGCGTTTGGCACTCGCCGCGATCGCCTGGTAAATGGTACGGTTCACCTGATATTATACCATCTTGGGCGGGGTATTTGCAATAGAAATTGTTAGTTGTTAGTTGTTAGTTGTTTGTTGTTAGTTGTTGGTTGTTAGTTGCTAATTGCTAATTGCTAATAAAAAGGTTGCACCTCTACTACAAAGAAGAGGTTTATCTTATTATTTCCATTTTAGTAATCAGCATTTCTTGGCGAGTTTTGCCGCAAGGTTCGCTACTTTGACAATCATTAACATTTGTTATTGCATAAGTTAAGCGCACTTTCTTATTTAAAAATTGAGCTTTCTTAGCACAAATATCAAAAGTTGCACCAACTTTTCGCTCAATATTTTTCTCATCAACTAACGTCGCATAACACATCAGATCCCCATCAACTAAACTTCTCACAGTTCCCACTTTTGGCAAACTATTATTATCACTTCTACCGCCGCCTTCCGATCGTGAAAAATACTGCTGTAAATAGGTTGTACGTTCAGAAGTAACTCGTTCCAAACATCGTGTATATAACAGTGGTTCTAAAGTTCCGCCCAAAGCATATCCCGCTTCAAAATTGCAAGTTGTATCGCGAAATGTAATCCATGCTGTTTGCGCTTTGATCAATCGGTTTTTGTATTCACCGCTTAACTTAGAGATATTTTGTTGATAAACTTGATTAAGTTTTTTATCGGCGGCTGCATAGCGATCTGATGCACATTTTCTCAGTTCTAAAGTATTCCCTGCCGGGTTGCATTTAATATCTTGAGCAGAGCTAGAAATTGCCAGCACCGATGATAATGTTAGTGTGGCTAAAACCAGAGATTTTGTGATGTTTTCGAGCATGATTGTTTGATTATTGCGAGATTTACTTGTTTCTAATATCTGGAGCGGGG
>DATGYA010000247.1:0-4805 GCA_035298405.1 Kamptonema sp.
AGTTTATGCGTCAAGACTACGAACAATTGCCAAGTTTATTCAAAAGAGTTGATTTGTTTTATCACTCTACTATCACATTTAACGACATTAAGGATATGAGCGATTTGCAAAGGTTTGGAGAAGCTGCAATTTTTGCGTTAAATGTGGGAGATGAAAGAGAACAATTAAGGTTGGGAGAAATATTTTTAAATTATTCTTGCCGCTTAGGGAATGGTAACTTGCTAGAGAATGCGTTGATGCAACATCCTATCGTTGTTGAAGGTAATAACCAAGCAGGAGCTTTACTAAGTTTCGGATATGTTCACTATGAAATTGGGAATTGGGATGAAGCAAAAAGGTGTTTTGAGGGTGCTTTAGCTGCTGCTCAAGCAGAGGGCAAGAGAGATGAAGTAGCTAATGCAATAGGATGGTTAGGTAGTATCGAGCGCAATCGAGGCAATTGGGAGGAAGCAGAACGTCTGTATCGGCAATCTTTGGAAGTAAGGACAGAATTAGGCGATCGCTCAGGGATGGCAACTTCTTGGGGACAATTGGGAGATATTGAGCGCAATCGTGGCAATTGGGAGGAAGCTGAACGTCTCTATCGGCAATGTTTGGAATTAAGGACAGAATTAGGCGATCGCTCTGGGATGGCATCTACTTGGGCATCGTTGGGATATATTGAGCAATGTCGTGGCAATTGGGAGGAAGCACAACGTCTGTATGGGCAATCTTTGGAAGTTAAGACAGAATTAGGCGATCGCTCTGGGATGGCATATTCTTGGGGAGTGTTGGGAAATATTGAGCGAAATCGAGGCAATTGGGAGGAAGCACAACGTCTGTATCGGCAATCTTTGGAAGTTCAGACAGAATTAGGCGATCGCTCAGGTATGGCAATGGTAATCGGCTGTTTAGGAGAAATTGAAATGTTTAGAGGTAATTTTGATGCAGCAGAACCGCTCATTAAAGATGCTATGACACAGTTGCAAAAGCTAGGACAAACTGCTAAAGTTGCAGAGTCATATTACGATTTAGCACGACTTGAACGCAAACGCAATAACACAGAATTAGCCCAAGAACATTACAACACCGCCCATCAAATCTTTCAGCAATTGGGAGCCGCGAAAGACTTAGAAAAAATCGAGCGAGAATGGGAATCCGATTAATTTTACTCAATAAATGCCGCAGACGATAAATGGAAAAACTCAGCTAATTTCTGAATTTGACTTGCCGTCAATTCCCGCTTCCCATTCAGTACCTCAGCCACCAGAAACTCAGTTAAAAAAATATCAGCTAAATCTTTTTCTTGAATGTTATCTTCAACCATCAACGCCTTAAGCAATTTAATCCCCTTCAGCACAGGCATAGGCTCATGTTTTTGTTCATAATCATAAATAAGAGTACCCAGCACATTTAAGTAATCTCGGTCATCTTGCGTCATTTTTCTGCTATCCAAAATCTCATTAATCCGATTTTGGGTAGCGATTAACTCAACTTCACAAGTAATCGGGCGCGGGGGAAAAGCCGTAATTAACTCGATATAATCGTTCATAACAACATCCCCGCAATAGAAGCCGTCATAAAATTCGCGATCGCGCCTGCAATCATCGCCCTCACACCCCACCTCGCCAAATCCTTCTGCCGTTCCGGTGCCAAGGCCCCAATCCCCCCAATAGTAATCCCAATCGAACCAATATTTGCAAACCCACAAATTGCATAAGTCGCAATCACGATCGCCCTTTCTGAAATCGCCTTACTATCCATCAACTTCTTCAAATCCAGATAAGCGATAAAATCATTTAAAATCGTTTTCTTCCCCAACAAAACCCCCACTTGCCCACAATCTGCCCAAGGCACACCCATCAACCAAGCCACCGGAAACATCACAAAAGATAGCAACCATTCTAAAGATAACAGCGGTAAACCTACCATCATTCCCAACCAATGCAGCAGCCCATTTGCAGTTGCCAATAAACCTAAAAAAGCAATCAACATCACCCCCACACTAAAGGCTAACTTTCCACCCTGAAAAGCCCCATCCGTCGCCGCCTCAATCGCATTAGTATAACTGGTTTTCATCTCCACATCCATCCTACCCGCCGTTAAAGGTTCCTCAGTTTCCGGGTAAAATAACTTAGAAATTGCCATCGAAGCCGGCGCTGACATCACCGAAGCCGCTAACAAATGACTCGCAGGAACTCCAAAGGAAAGATAAGCCCCCATGACACCCCCCGCAATCGTGCCAAAACCCACAGTCATCACCGAATGTAACTCAGAAACCGTCATCTTTCCCACATAAGGCTTAATTAATAACGCCGATTCCGTTGGCCCTAAAAACACATTGCCAGCACAAGAAAGCGACTCCGCCCCCGATATTTTCATAGTTTTTAACATCACCCACGCCATCGCCTTTACCAACTGCTGTAAAATATTGTAGTGGTACAAAACGCTCACAAAAGAAGAGAAAAATATGATCGTTGGCAAAATCTTAAACGCCACAAACTGCTCTTGAAACTTCTCTCCAAAAACAAACTTAGCCCCCGCATCCGAAAAGTTAAGTAACTGCTGCATCACATCGCCGAGAAACTGAAAGATGATAAAACCTGGCTGAGTTCTAATAATCAACAGCCCTAAAATTAACTGTAAAGCAATTCCCCACAAAACAGGTTGCCACCGCACAGCACGCCGATTTACAGAAAAGGCATAGGATAACCCCACGAAAACAGCCAGCCCCAATACCGAAATCAGTCGTTCCATTGGCGATTTTAGAATTTATAATTAAGATTGTTAGATTTTAAGCGCTTAGTGCTTATAATGGTAGAGATATCATAAAATCCTAAAGTTCCAAAAACCAGATTATGCCTCTACCTATTGTTGCTATTATTGGTCGCCCCAACGTCGGCAAGTCCACAATTGTTAACCGCTTAGCAGAAAGTCAAGATTCCATCGTCCACGACGAACCGGGAATGACGCGCGATCGCACTTACAAAAATGCCTACTGGCGCGATCGCGAATTTCAAGTTGTAGACACCGGCGGCTTAGTCTTTGACGACAACACCGAATTTTTACCCCTAATCCGCGAACAAGCAATGACGGCCCTCACTGAAGCCAGCGCCGCTATTTTCATCGTAGACGGACAAATTGGACTTACTGGCGGCGACGAAGCGATCGCAGAATGGCTACGAGTCCAACCAGTTCCCGTACTCCTAGCCGTCAACAAATGCGAATCCGAAACCGAAGGCCTCACCCAAGCCGCCCAGTTTTGGGAATTAGGCTTAGGAGAACCCTACCCAATTTCGGGAATTCACGGCAACGGTACAGGCGAATTACTCGATGACTTAATTAACTATTTGCCACCAATAGGAGAAATACCCGACAAGGAAGAAACAAAAGTTGCCATAGTCGGCCGTCCTAATGTCGGCAAATCAAGTTTATTAAATGCCTTTCTGGGGGAAAATCGCGCCATAGTTAGCCCCATTTCTGGAACTACTCGCGATGCCATTGATACAGTAGTCGAACGTAACGATAAAACCTATCGCCTGATCGACACCGCCGGGATTCGGAAAAAGAAAAACGTCGATTATGGGCCTGAATTCTTCGGCATTAACCGCGCCTTCAAAGCCATTCGTCGGGCAGATGTCGTACTATTAGTAATTGATGCCATAGATGGCGTTACCGACCAAGACCAGAAACTCGCAGACCGCATTAGCGAAGAAGGTCGCGCCTGTGTAATCGTCGTCAACAAATGGGATAGCGTTGAAAAAGATTCCACTACCATCTACGATTACGAAAGAGAAGTCAGAACTCGGCTGTATTTTGTCGATTGGGCAGAAATGATTTTCGTCAGCGCCACGACAGGTCAACGAGTTGAAAAAATATTAGAATTAGTTGACACAGCCGCCACTGCCCACCAACGCCGCGTCACTACTGCGGTGATTAATGAAGTCATAGAAGAAGCCACAAAATGGCATTCTCCCCCCGTTACCCGCCAAGGAAGACAGGGTAAAATTTACTATGGTACTCAAGTGCGATCGCAGCCTCCAACCATTGCTTTATTTGTCAACGATCCCCTGCGGTTTAACGAGAACTATCGCCGCTACATCGAAAGTCAATTTCGCAAACAACTCGGCTTCACCGGTACACCAATGCGGTTAGTTTGGCGTGGCAAAAAACCTCGCGACTTAGAAAAAAGTCGGACAAATCGAGCTATCCGCGTCAAATAAAGTAACTCAAATTGGTACGTAGTTGGGCTTTAGCCCTCTTACATAAATTGTTATAAGAGGGCTAAAGCCCAACTACGTACCTAATTACTAAGAGGGCTAAAGCCCAACTACGTACCTAAATAATAGGTAAAATAAAAGATGGATTTACTGCGATCGCTACCTTTAGGACTATACTTAGAAAAACCCGTAACCTGGCTACACCACCTCGACTCCAGAGTAAAATTAGCTTGGTTGATGACATTTTTGCTCGCACCAGTGCTAGCAAATCCATTTTGGCGTTTAATGCTAGTAGGATTACTAATTTTAGTCACGATCGCAGCAGCAATTCCCCTGCGAGTGTGGAAACAACAAATGGGATTTCTACTAACATTCAGCTTCTTTGTCTTTGCCTTAAGCGCGATCGCCCCCGACGGACTCCCCACCAATAACCACCCCCGCCTCCCCGCCGACGAACTAGCCTTTGCCCAACAGCCCGCCATCCTCCCACCAGCCCCAGCACCCAATCCCTGGTACAATCCCTTTAATTTAGGCTCCAAACCCACCCCCCAAACCTCACCCACAGCACCCAGCCTCACATCCCTACCACAGCCCACAGACTACAGT
>DATGYA010000248.1:0-18975 GCA_035298405.1 Kamptonema sp.
GGGGGAACCGGAAAATCCCCCTTTCTAAGGGGGTTGGGGGTAGAGCTGTTGTACCTCAGCAGACAGAGAAAGGCTATAATAGCTAATGGCTAATTGCTAATGGCTAATTGCTAATTGCTAATTAAAAGTAGTACCTGCCAAATTGAAAACTACTATAGTTTTGAGTTTGCCATTTGCAATTTAATTGCTTTGAGGTTTTGGCATTGCCGGGGACAAATTGCCAGTGGTATAACTCAAAAATTACAACTAATTCTGATTAGGAAGATAGGCAAGATGGCGGACATATCTGCAAAAGTTGTTAAAGAGCTACGCGACCAAACTGGCGCTGGCATGATGGATTGTAAAAAAGCACTCAAGGAAAATGACGGAGATATCGCCAAATCCGTTGAGTGGCTGCGGCAAAAAGGTATTACTTCTGCTGGTAAAAAGGCAGGTCGCGTTGCTGCGGAAGGTTTAGTAGGTAGCTATATCCACACAGGTGGTCGAGTTGGCGTACTGGTGGAAGTTAACTGCGAAACGGATTTTGTTGCCCGCCGTGAGGAGTTTCAAGCTCTGGTGCGGAATATTGCAATGCAAATTGCGGCTTGTCCGAATGTGGAATATGTGAAAGTTGAAGACATTCCTGCTGAAATTGCTGAGAGAGAAAAAGCAATTGAAATGGGTAGAGATGACTTGGGGAATAAGCCACAAAATATTAAGGAAAAGATTGTTCAAGGGCGGATTGAGAAACGTCTGAAAGAACTATCTTTGATGGATCAGCCTTTTATTAGGGATCAAAATATCTTAGTGGAAGAGTTGGTTAAACAAACTATTGCTCAATTGGGAGAAAATGTGCAGGTGCGCCGATTCTCTCGCTTTGTCTTGGGCGAAGGCATTGAGAAGGTAGAGAGCAACTTCGCTGAAGAAGTGGCTGCCCAAATGGGAACTAACTAATCAATTAAAAATTAAGAATTAAAAATTTAAAGGAGCAGAATCGCCTGCGGTTTTTAATTCTTAATTTAATTGTTTTTGGCTTGATTTTTTTTAATTTTTAATTTTTAATTTTTAATTAATTATGTCTGGAGCTAGTGAGCGAATCGATCGGGAAATAGCTATATTGTCAGAGGCGATCGCAAATATTGCTTCGGAATTTCGTAGTACCTACAGCGGTTATTTAACGGCTTTGGGACAAGCGACGCGGCAGCAGTTAATTTTGGCTTGCTATCATCTTTGCACTCAAGGATATCCAGAATCTTTTTTAAATTTATCTTATAATCAGCGGCAAAAAATGCAGCAAGGGCTGCGACAGTTGGCGATCGCATCTGCTGAAAAATTGCAATTACTTCTGAAGGAAAATCAAGAAGAAATTCGAGAAAAGCAACAAGAGGATAGTGCAGGAGGGAAACATGAAGAAAATCATCAATTACCGATTATAAGTCCCCAGTCCCCAGAAAAGTTAGCGGTCTGGCAGGAAAATACGGAAAAGGCGATCGCGAACATCCTCAAACATCTTTCTCGCGATAGTAACCGCTTGCTACAAAACTCAGGAATCTTACCCAAGCAATTACCACAACCCATCCTCGAAGCTGCTGCTAACGCTGAATCCTCTGGAGATGCGATCGCAGGGCCGCCCAACCTATTAAACTTAATCATTGAAACCGTACAATCGGATGATGAAGCTTTAGGAGATTTAGGAGATTTAGGAGATTTAGGAGATTTAGAAGACTCAAGGGATTTAGTCGCTTTAGCAAGTTTAAGAGGCGCACCTAGCCCCAATGCAATTCACATCACAGCGATTAATATGCGCTTATCAGAAATTGAATTTGCCGATGCCAGCGTGACAGCTTGGCGACACCAAATTCGCAACCTCTCAGTACGGTTAAACACACTGAGGCGCGACTATAATAAAAAACAGCGGGAACGCAGCATCATTGAAGCCGAATCAGCTTGGCGTGCCTGTTGGTTTGAGGAATAATAAGTAAAAGAAAACTTACCAACATGACTACCGATCGACCAGATTGGGTGCGATTGCAAAAAGCTCTTTCAGTAGAGGCGGAACGGGGATTTACTGACCTACAAGGTTCTCAATACCGCTTCAGCCAATTTCTGAATCTGAGTTTGACCGAAGCCGCAGAAATTATACCGCTCCATCAGCGCAGCCGATGGCTGGAACTAGCGACTAAATTTGTTAGTTATCCTCAGCTAGAACTCGAAGATCGCCAATCTCTAGTTGCAGAAACCCGCAGATTTATTATGCAAGTGCAGCGAGTCTGGGAAGAGAGGAACTCAGATCCAGGGGACAAAGTGAGAGAGGGGACAGGGGATTATACTTCGTCGCCCGTCCCCAGTGTCCGAAGTGCGCCTCAGAACCCCGCATCTCCACCCCCAAGCCTCTCTCTCAACCAACCCTTAAATCAAGTAACTGGTATTGGGCCGGCTAATGGCAACCGCTTGGCAAAGTTAGGATTATTAACTGTATACGATTTATTATACTATTATCCTCGCGATCACATTGATTATGCTCGTCAAGTGAGCATACGCGAACTGGTAACGGGAGAAACAGTTACTTTAGTGGGAACTGTGAAGCGTTTCAACTGCTTTAGCAGCCCGAAAAACAAGAAATTAACAATTTTAGAGCTAATTTTAACAGACCGCACCGGTCAAATCAAGCTCAGTCGCTTTTATGCTGGCAATCGCTACAGCAATCGCGGCTGGCAAGAACAGCAAAAGCGTTATTATCCAGTAGGTGCGGTGGTGGCGGCTTCTGGGTTGGTGAAGCAAGGCAAATACGGCGTGACGCTGGAAAATCCCGAAATAGAAGTCCTTGACTCCAGCGGCGGTACGATTGAATCCGCTACGGTGGGGAGACTGGTACCTGTGTATCCCTTGACGGATGGAGTGGATGCGGGGGTGGTGCGGCGAGGGATGGCTGTGGCTTTACCGGCTGCTAAACAAGTACAAGAGTCTTTGCCGGAGAATTTGCGCGATCGCTACAGTTTAATGAAGATCGCCGATGCTATTAGTAACATTCATTTTCCTTTAGATAGAGATTGTCTTGCCGCTTCCCGCCGTCGCTTAGTTTTTGATGAATTTTTCTATTTACAATTAGGACTACTTAAACGCCGCCAAATGCAGCGCAAAGCTCAAGCGAGTGCAATTCTTATACCTAATGGGGAATTGCTGAATAATTTCTATGAAATCATTCCCTTTAAGTTAACAAACGCTCAGCAACGAGTAATTAATGACATTCTCAACGATTTAGCCTCACCGGAACCGATGAATCGGCTAGTGCAAGGAGATGTCGGCGCTGGTAAAACGGTGGTAGCAGTAGTAGCAATGCTAGCAGCAATTCAATCGGGCTACCAAGCAGCTTTGATGGCACCGACGGAAGTTTTGGCCGAGCAACATTATCGCAAGTTAGTAGGTTGGTTGAATTTAATGCACTTACCAGTTGAACTGTTAACGGGTTCCACAAAAACAGCAAAGCGCCGACAAATTCATGCACAGTTAGAGACGGGAGAATTGCCAGTTTTAGTGGGAACTCATGCCTTGATTCAAGATACGGTTAATTTTCATAGATTGGGTTTGGTTGTGATTGATGAACAGCATAGATTTGGAGTACAGCAGCGAGCTTTATTGCAGCAAAAAGGCGAATCTCCCCACGTATTAACAATGACGGCGACTCCTATTCCTCGAACGCTAGCTTTGACATTACATGGTGATTTAGATGTGAGTCAAATTGATGAATTGCCTCCGGGACGACAACCGATTCAAACCACAATATTGACGGGCAAGGAACGCAGTCAAGCTTATGAATTGATTCGCCGGGAAGTGGCGGCAGGTCGCCAAGTTTATGTAGTGTTGCCTTTGGTGGAAGAGTCGGAAAAATTGGATCTGCGATCGGCTATTGAGGAACAGGAGAAACTACAGGGAAGTATATTTCCTAATTTTAAAGTAGGTTTGTTGCACGGGCGGATGACAAGTGCTGAAAAGGATGAGGCGATTACTAAGTTTCGCGATCGGGAAACTCATATTTTAGTATCGACAACTGTTGTGGAAGTGGGGGTTGATGTTCCGAATGCAACGGTGATGTTAATTGAAAATTGCGAGCGTTTCGGGTTGTCGCAGTTGCACCAATTGCGGGGCCGAGTTGGTAGGGGAACTAACCGTTCTTATTGTTTGTTAATGCGGGGTTCTAATGCTGCGGAAGCTTTGCAGCGGATGAAAGTTTTGGAACAGTCGCAAGATGGATTTTTTATTGCGGAAATGGATATGAGATTGCGCGGGCCTGGTCAGGTTTTGGGGACTAGACAAGCGGGTTTGCCGGATTTTGCTTTGGCAAGTTTGGTGGAGGATCAGGAGGTTTTGGAGTTGGCGCGATCTGCCGCTAAGATGGCGATTGATGAGGATGAAAGTTTGAATCAGATGCCTGCAATTAGGGATGAATTGGAGCGTAGATATCAGAAAATAATGGGTGGATCGATTTTGACTTAAGCTAAAGAATTAAAAGTATAAAAATATAAATTGATTGTTTTTTGCTAAAATATAATAAGTTAATTAAATCATTGAAAGGTGAAAACAGACACGATTTTTTATAGCATATTCCTGTCTTTTCCAGGGATATTTTTTGAACTAATTGACTGCTTGCCTGAAGAAGCTGATGCCTATCAGTTTTCATCAGTTGAAGTTAAACAATTGTCTTTTAGAATTGATGGGGTGTTTCTCCCGAAGACGACTGCGGAACGCCCGATTTATTTTGCGGAAGTACAATTTCAACTAGATGAAACATTTTACTCTCGATTCTTTGCTGAGATATTCCTGTATCTGGACAAAACTGAACTAAAAAATAACTGGCGCGGCGTGGTTGTTTATCCAAGTAGAAATATAGAATCTAGGGAAACTGAACGTTATGAGGAATTACTCGCTTCACGGCGAGTCAGGCGGATTTATCTGGATGAAATCAGTTCAAATGGGGAGTCGATTGGGATTGAGACTGTAAAATTAGTGATAGAGGCAGAGGAGACGGCGGCCGAAAAAGCTAGGGAGTTGATAGGGCAAGCAAGGGAAGAGATAACGGATGTTGTTCGACAACGAGAGTTGCTACAATTGATAGAAACTATCATAATCTACAAGTTTACCGATAAAAGTCGGGAGGAAATTGCAGCCATGTTAGGTTTAGGAGATTTACGTCAGACGCGGGTTTTTCAGGAAGGTAAGGAGGAAGGTAAACAGGAAGGTAAACAGGAAGGTATGCAGCAAGGTAAGTTAGAAGCTGTGCCTTTTATGTTGAGATTGGGTGCGACTGTTGAACAGATAGCAGAAGCACTGAATTTAAAGGTTGAGGAAGTTCGACAAGCGGCACAGCAACAGTCTAATTGATGCTGGAAAATAGTAGATTCAGTGTTGTTTTGTTGGAGAGGCATCGGGTTCAACCAGATTGCCTCTCCCTTGATCGTTATGGCTAATGACCTATCAGTTTATCTCGCAGGTGCTTAATGCGATCGCGAAACTTTGCCGCCTCTTCAAACTCCATCTTCTTCGCCGCTTCCTTCATCTGCAATTCCAATTGACCAATCAAATCTGGAATCTGTTCTAAAGATAACTCATCCGCCTGTTCATACGCCGTCTCCAACTCGCGATCGTTCAGTCGCCGCGATACATCCAAAAATGCTAAAATCGCATTCTTCGATGACTTTTTCACAATTGACTGAGGTGTAATCCCGTGCATCCGATTATATGCTAACTGAATCCCCCGCCGCCTGTCAGTTTCATCAATAGCTTTAATCATGCTATCTGTCAAATTATCAGCATACAAAATCGCTTGTCCGAGTACATTGCGAGCTGCCCTACCAATAGTTTGAATTAAAGAGCGTTCTGACCTTAAAAAACCCTCCTTATCTGCATCTAAAATTGCTACCAGAGACACCTCTGGTAAATCCAAACCCTCCCGCAATAAATTTACTCCAACTAATACATCAAAATCTCCATCCTGCAAAGCCTGAATAATTTCTATCCGTTCAATCGATTGAATTTCTGAGTGTAAGTATCGCACTCTAATCCCTCGATCTTGCAAATATTCGGTTAAATCTTCGGCCATGCGCTTAGTTAAAGTTGTCACTAATGTCCGCTCTTTCCGACTGACACGCTCTTTAATTTCCCCCAGTAAATCATCAATTTGTCCCTCAGTCGGACGCACGTAAATCTCAGGATCTATAACTCCAGTTGGACGAATTACCTGTTCTGCAACTCGACATTCTGATACTTCTATTTCCCAGTTGCCAGGAGTAGCAGAAACA
This sequence comes from Kamptonema sp., assembly GCA_035298405.1. GTDB lineage: Bacteria > Cyanobacteriota > Cyanobacteriia > Cyanobacteriales > Microcoleaceae > Kamptonema. Next base: position 6,276 of record DATGYA010000248.1, read on the forward strand.
AAAATACATTGGTTGACTTTTTCCCAGAATTCCTCTGCTTTCAAAGGGCGGTTGTCCGCAGCACTGGGTAAGCGGAATCCATGCTCGATTAACACCTTTTTACGGGCTTGGTCGCCGTTGTACATCCCCCGAATTTGTGGGACTGTAACGTGAGATTCATCTATCACTAAGAGCCAATCTTTGGGGAAGTAATCAATTAAACACTCTGGCGGTTCTCCAGCATTTCGTCCTGCTAAGTGGCGAGAATAATTCTCGACTCCGTTGCAGTAACCAACCTCTCGCAGCATTTCCAAATCGTAGCGAGTGCGCTGTTCTAGCCGCTGTGCTTCTACTAATTTGCCTGCTTTTTGTAATTCTTCTACTCGATCTTCTATCTCTATTTCTATTGCTTGGCAAGCTGCCTCTAATTTATCGTCAGGGGTTACGAAGTGACGGGCTGGATAGATATTTAAAGCTTCTACACTCTGAATAATTCCACCAGTTACCGGGTCAACGTAGCGAATGGCTTCTATTTCATCGCCAAAGAATTCAATCCGAATTATTCTATCTTCGTAGGCGGGGCCGATTTCTAGGACATCACCTTTGACTCGGAATTTGCCTCGACCCATTTCTAAGTCGTTGCGGCTGTATTGAATGTTGACTAAATCTCGCAATAATTGTCGCTGTTTGATTTCTGTTCCTACCTGAAATGGTATAGCGGCTTTCAGGTATTCAGCAGGCATTCCTAAACCGTAGATGCAGCTAATTGATGCTACTACGATCGCGTCTCGGCGTTCAAAGAGCGATCGCGTGGCTGAGTGCCGCAACATATCGATTTCGTCGTTAATTGCTGCTGTTTTTTCGATGTAAGTATCGGTGACGGCAATGTATGCTTCTGGTTGGTAATAGTCGTAATAACTGACGAAATATTCGACAGCGTTGTTAGGGAAAAATTCCCGCAATTCGTTGCAAAGTTGAGCTGCTAAGGTTTTGTTATGAGCCAAAACTAAGGTGGGTCTGCCTACTTTCTCAATAACCGCAGCAATTGAAAAGGTTTTGCCCGTGCCAGTTGCACCCAGTAGAGTTTGGAAGCGATCGCCCGTGAGGAGACCTGATGTGAGTTGCGCGATCGCCCTCGGTTGATCCCCAGTCGGCTCAAAGGGAGCTTGCAGATGAAATTTATCTCCCATATTAACTATCAGAGAATGCGACTTTACTTATCAATATTAACAAATATGTAGTTGAATTGCAATTCAATTAAGAGATTTGATAAAATTTAGAATATTTTAATCATTAGACAGTAAACTTAAGATCAAACCAAAAAAAACTGGTTCTCCTACTCATCAACAAAGAGGGCTCTAAAATTATGGCAATTAATAGAACTGGCAAGAAAACCACTAGCCAGGGACGCAGAAATAGTTCTAAGGCAGATGGTGCAGCGAGTTCGGCTGTGACTCCCAATTCTGGAAATGTCCCTCAAGTAATGGCTTTAACAATTCGCGACAAAGCGGTGAGCGATCGCAAACAAGCAGGCCTTCAATTCTACCAGGAAAGTTCCCTACCAGAGAACCGCCCGATCTCAGCCAACGACTTCGAGGTATTCGATACTTTCATCGGCAATCGCCCCATCGAATCGAGCTCCCTGGAAGTGATAGAGATGGTAGACAATCGCCCAGTGGCCGCAAACGACTTTCAGATTAGCGAAATGTACTCCGAAGCTGGAAATCGCCCAGTTACTTCTAGCACTTTGCAAATTAGCGAACTCTACTCCGTTATGGGCGGAAATCGCCCAATTGCTTCTAACGAAACTGATGACAGTTCAACACTAATGGGATTCATCGATTAGAAGAATTTTTAGTTGCATAGGTACTACTGGCTAATTGCTAATTGCTAATTGCTAATTAAAAGTAGTACCTACTTTCTAATTAAAAACTACTATAATATTAACCCGCGTAGGCGGGTTTTATTGGTAGTTGCGATTTCAATCACGGACTCAAATAAGCGATCGCTGATACTTAGTCAAAATAGCAGCAAAACGCTTAAAATCAAACGGCTTAGTCAGGTACTCCGCCGCCCCCAATTCTAATCCTTGGCTTTGATCGTCACTCAAAGTCGAAATCATAATCACTGGAATCTCGGCCAGATCCGGCTCGGCTTTAAGAGCTGACAATACAGCCCAACTATCCATAGTCGGCATCCTTACATCTAGAGTAATAGCATCTGGATGCAATTCCTTAGCGAGCTTAAGTCCCTCCTCACCGCTAGTAGAAACTTTGATCTCAAATCCCTCTTTAATTAGGCAACGAGAAATCAATTCTCGTCCATGGGGGTCATCATCAATTATCAATACTAAGCTAGCATTAGGGAGAAGACTGGAAGGAGCAGACATCTCTAAAACTGGATATATTTCTGACTCTAAAGCTAATTGTCCTGACTCCGGAACCGCCACAACCTCTTTTTCAGTTTTAACATTGATGGGGAGTTTAATCGTGAAAGTAGAGCCACAACCAATAACGCTTTCAACATGAATATCCCCGCCCATCATTTGGCAAAATTTTCGGCTAATCGTCAAACCCAAACCAGTACCGCCGTATTTACGAGTTGTAGAATCATCAGCTTGACAGAAGGGTTCAAACAACTTCGATATCTGTTCTGTCGTCATCCCAATTCCGGTATCGTTGACTTGAAATATAATAAAAGCTTCAGTTTCTAAATTTGAGCTTTCACCAGTCTCTAAAATAGGTATTTCGGAAAGCAAAAATTTAGATTCTAAAGTAATTTTGCCTTTTTTAGTGAACTTAGCAGCGTTGCTTAATAAATTTAATAGTGCTTGCAGCAATTTCGATCTATCAGCGTACATTAGGCCAAGATTATTGTCACAATTTATAATTAAAGTATTACCGTTTTTAGCGACTAGGGGTTGTACAGTAGTCACAATTTCTTCAATCAAATCTGACACCTCGAAATTCTCTAAGAAAACAGCCATTTTCCCAGCTTCAATTTTGGAGATATCGAGGATATCGCTGATAATCGCGAGTAACTGCTTACCTGCAATATTGATACTCTTTAAATCATCGACAAAATTCTCATCTCCTAGTTCTAAAGCGTCTTCTTGAAGTAGTTCGCTGTAGCCGAGAATGGCATTCAACGGCGTTCGTAATTCGTGGGTCATATTAGCGAGAAATGTGCTTTTGGCTCTATTAGCAGATTCGGCAGCAAATGCAGCTATTTCTAGCTCCCGCGATCGCTGTTCTAAATGCCGACTCCGCACTTCTACAGCTTTGAGCAAGCTGTTAATTTGCTGAGACATTGTATTGAGAGTAGACGATAACACGCCGATCGCATCATTAGAAGTCACAGGCGATCGCGCTGTAAAATCTCCACTCGCCATCAATTGGGCACTTTCGCGCACCAAAGTCAAATTTCTCAGAATTCGATAAACTATAGCCAGAGCCACTATACCAGTCACCAAGCTCAAAACCAGAGCTACCAACAGCCAAAACTGAGTTTGATTCACTGCCGCGATCGCATTTTCCGCCAACAACTGCGCCGTCTCATCATCAGCAGTCGCGATCGCCACAAAATCCAGTTTCCTCTGAGTCGTACCTAACCAGCCCACCCCTACAGCTATCCAAGTAGTAAATACCAAAGCCGTAAACAGTCCGATCAGAGAAGCACGAGTCCCCATCCATATCCCGTTAGGATAAAGCGCTGCCGCCCAAGCATAGCTCTTGAGAAAAGGATCTGGCGGCACTGGCTCATCAGAATTCCAAATTTCATCGATCAAACCATCTAACCGCACCTTACCAATCCGTACAGTTTTCCATGTATGTTGCGTCTTGGCATCTATTTTAACTAACCCTCCTGGTGTAGTAAATTCAATATTTTTTGCAGCCGCTTTCACCTTCGCAACATCAGTAGAACCTGCTTTTTCTACTGCTACTTTCCACAAGTAAACACTGAGGTAAGCAGCTTCAATGGGGTCATCGGTAACGCGGTTCTGCCCATATTTTGCTTTGTAAGCATTAACAAAATTGTGATTTTCCGGGGTATCTATAGTTTGGAAATAGTTCCAAACCACCAAATGACCAGCAATATTTTCAGGCGCGATCGCGCGCACCTCTTCCTCTGCTACACTCACTGACATTACAGGCAACTGCTCCGGCGAGATGCCAGTTTCACGCAATTTTTGGAAAAAAGCAATATTAGTATCGCCATTCAGAGTGCTAAACACAGCATCCGGTTGTACTGCTTGTAAATGCGCGATCGCCTCCTCCACATCCCTAGAACCCAGAGCAATATATTCTTCACCCGCCAACTCTCCCCCACCCGCAACCAATTGAGCTTTCACAATCTGGTTAGCTGTACGTGGAAAAATGTAATCTGAACCAATTAAAAAAATTTTCCGCCTTCCTTGCCTTAACAAATAATCCACACCTGGAATAATTTGTTGATTAGGAGCCGCACCCGTATAGAAAATATTAGGAGACTGCTCTAAACCTTCATACTGTACCGGATAGAATAGCAATCCCTTCCACTGCTCAAAAACTGGTAATACTGCCTTGCGACAAGCAGAAGTCCAACAACCGAAAACTACAACCACCCGTTTTTCTAAGAGCAATTGTTTAGCTTTCTGGGCAAAAGTCTGTAAATTGCTGGCACCATCCTCAATTACAGGTTCCAAGAGGCATCCCAGCACCCCTCCAGCAGCATTTATTTCTTCAATAGCCAGCAGCGTAGCATCTTTAACTGAAACTTCACTGATAGACATCGTACCTGTGAGGGAATGCAACAGACCAATTTTGATCGGATTCCTCACGGTGCTGGCTTCTGGGGGGTTACTACTCCTTGATCCCATAGGGTTTTTTATTCTGACTGTGGTACTAACCGTAAAATTCTAATTGAATCTTAGAGCTACTGAGTTTGGTTAACTGCCATAATACCTAGAATTAGACCTCATCCTACCAAAAGTCTGAAAGTATTGACGCAGTTGGATTTTACCTCTCTAATTTTTATAGTGTAGAACTTGGCCGCTGTTTTCTTTATTGGTTATCCCTTCCGGCAGATGGAGTGCCCAACTATTTTTCTTAAAATTAAAGGATAGTTAAGATAAAGTTACCATCTCTTAAATAAATTCTCTAAAAAATATGGTGAAAAATAATGACTAATGAAGAAATGGGAAAAACCAAGATTCAGTACGTTAAAGAGCAAGCCCAAGAAGCAAGAGCCGAATTACTTTCCGAGGTAGCGGAAAAAGCTCAGGGTCAACATCGGCAAGCTGAGGCTCAAACTCTCCGTGCAGCCGAAGTATTAAAAGAAGAACTTCATCAAAAAATGGACGAAGAAACTAATCACGAGCTTGATTAAAGCTCTGACTTGGCCTCAAGAGTCTAGATAACTTTATGCGTTATCTAGATTTTTTAGCATTTTTATTTTTTCTGGCTACCGTTTTCTCTCTCTTGCGCTTTCTATTCAATCTACCTCACGGTAGAGGGTAAAACAAGTCAGTCATTCATACTATGAACTTATAGACAAAAAAGTAAACAGCTATACAAAAGGAGAAACATCATGAGTGTTGAAGATAGAGCAAAAGCTACTGGCAAAAACATCGAAGGCATGGCTCAAGAAGCACTAGGTAATGTTACTGGCGATCCCAAGGATAAAGCCGAAGGTCAAATGAAGCAAAAAGAAGCCCAAGTGCGTCATGGTGTCGAAGATGTAAAAGATGAGGTTAAGGAAAAAGTTAACCGCATCTAATAGTGGATATGAGGGTCTAGAAACTGAATTTCGGCTCTAGACCCTCTCACTATCAAACAGAATGAGAATACATATAAGTAAGCAATCGTTCTGTAAATTAATTTACGCACAAGGAGGAAAAAAGTGAGTTTATTTCAGCAAAGTCGCAAAATTATTACTGGACTAATCTTGGTTTTAGTCCTAACAATTTCTACAGCTTGTGCGGGCGCACCATCAGCACAGAAACCGACTAATCTACCTGTAGCAGTTGGCGGTAGTCCTAGCTATTACGCACAGCTACAACGTGGTAATACTGTTGGTGGTCAAGATTTTGGTAACTGGGTGACGCAGACGGCAAAGGGTCTTGTGCAAGATGCTTACGTGCGGGACAATAACAAGTTGGGTGTAGTAATTACGCCGCAAGTCCGCCCCAATGAAGTAAAGGATTTAGCGAAATCTTTAGCCCAAGGTTTTCATCACAATTTCCCCAATCAAGACTTAACTGTTTTGATGTATGCTCCTGATAAAAAACTGATTTTGACCGCAAAGTATGACCAGCAATCAAATCAAATTGATTATAAGTCAGGGGCGGCTTAAACAATTCAGGACTTACGCATTTTAACGGCAGTATCAGGTTTAAGATGGCTTAGATTCACTCTCTAATGACAGCAATCGTAGAGAGCGTGTAAGTCCTATAAACACAAAAAATTTGGAAAATTGGAGAAAAAAATCATGACTACAAGCGAACAATACAAGCGCCAAATAATTAACGATTTGTCGCACGGAAATACAGAATCAATGCCGGAGGCTTCGGCTGAGGAATACGAAAATTTTGATGATTTTGCTCAGCGGACTACGCCCGATCAACGCAAACAGTTATTTGGTCAGTCTGTGAACCATGATAACTTGCCACCTGCCCAATTAGATCCAGAATTGCAAAAGGCGATCGCGCAAATTAAACCTAATGAAAGAGATGACGTGGCGCGAGATTTCTTTAATCATTTAAGCAAGCGAGGATTAAGCGATCGCGCCTTGGAGCAACAACTAGGGCTTTCTACTCACAACCCCAACCGCATGACTGCTGATGACGTTGCAAAATTGGCATCGTTTACCTATCATTCTCATCCCGATATTTTCCGCGAAGTTTTGGCGCATCAGCCGAGTTTGATGAAGTTTTTGGGCAATCCCGTTGTTGCTGCTATCTTAGGAATTGTGGCTGCAAAGTGGTTGAGCAATCGTCGATAAGCTCAAGTTTAGACAACGTTTAACAAACTAACTTTTCCGGGAAATCGAGGGCGATTGCTTTGTGCGATCGCCCTTTCCTTGTTCTTATAGTCCACCCTGCACTACCTCGTGCCGTTTAAGCTACGGCAGACTTTGTTTGTATAGCCGCGATTTCTAATTGCCGGGAAAATTAATAGAACAATATTTAAGTTATATTTTAGAATGATTTGCTTGTGACCTTGAAAACTTATAGTTCCACATTTCTATGAACCTATCCTCTATTTGGCATCAACTGCGTCGCCTGCAAGCATTTTCGCTAGCAGCAATTTTAGCATTATGCCTAAGCTTAATGAGCTGTTCGCCCTCCGCACAGTCAGCTAACAATACTCAACAATCCGACTCCAAATTAAAAGAGCAAGTCTTGCAAATTATTCGCGAAAATCCCGAAGTAATTTTAGAATCTGTACAGGCTTACCAACAGCAAAAACAGAGTGAGTTACAATCTGCCCGACAGTCATTTTTGGAGCAAGTAAAAACTAATCCTAAATCTGCGATCGCAGATTCTCCTACTACTGGTTCACCTTCTCAGAAAATTGTCCTGTTAGAATTTTCCGACTTTCAATGTCCGTTTTGCAGCCGCGCTCATAATACTGTCAATCAGTTCATGGCCAAACATCAAGACAAAGTTACTTTAGCTTTCAAACATTTTCCGTTAATTAAAATTCACCCGCAAGCAATGCCAGCAGCGAAAGCAGCTTGGGCAGCTCAACAGCAAGGAAAATTCTGGGAGTATCATAACGCTTTGTTCGAGCAACAGCAACAGTTGAGCGAAGAATTGTACGGTGCGATCGCTAACAAACTCAATCTGAATTTAGATAAGTTTAATAGCGATCGCAACAGCCCCGCAGCCACAGCCGCAATCGAGAAAGACATTCAAATAGCCCAAACATTAGGCATTGACGGCACTCCCTTCTTTATCCTCAACGGCACAACTTTCTCAGGAGCCGTCGAACTATCTGAAATGGAAAACATTCTAGCTAAAACAATTAAAAATTAAAAATTAAAAATTAAAAATTAAAGAAATTACTACATTTTTAATTTTTAATTCCTAATAATCCCAATCTGCCAAATTAAAAATGAAAGAAGTTTCCTAAATTTTTAATTTTTAATTTTTAATTTTTAATTCCTTAGACGGTTGCCAATTCGGGAGCTGGACGCTTGCTATTACGAATTCCCTCGATCGCCGCTGAATAATCCTTAGCCTTAAACACAGCCGAACCAGCCACGATCGCATTAGCACCAGCTTCCAAAACCTGCCAAGTATTGTCAATCTTCAAACCGCCGTCTACCTCAATCCAAGGGTCAAGACCTTTCTCATCGCAAATTTCACGCAACTTACGAATTTTCGGTACCACTGTCGGGATGAAACTCTGACCGCCAAAACCTGGGTTGACACTCATAATCAAAATCAAATCGCACAGTTCTAGTACGTACTCAATCAACTCCAAAGGTGTCGAAGGATTCAGTACCACACCAGCCTGCTTACCTAGTTCGCGGATTTGACCAAGAGTACGGTGTAAGTGAGGCGAGGCATTATGTTCAGCATGAACCGAGATAATATCAGCACCAGCCTTAGCAAAATCCTCGACGTACTTCTCCGGTTCGACTATCATCAAGTGAACATCCAGAGGCTTGCTAGTAACAGGGCGAATCGCCTCCACAATCAGCGGGCCGATAGTAATATTAGGGACAAAGCGACCATCCATCACATCAACGTGAATCCAATCAGCCCCAGCTCGATCGACAGCTCGAATTTCATCTCCGAGTCGGCTGAAATCTGCTGATAATATGGATGGAGAAATAACAGTCGATTTGCGGGATAAAGTCATGGCATTGGTACTCTCTTGCGTCTGCGTGCTGTATTGAGTGTATCAAAATCTGGATCTCCAAGTGCGATCGCAGCCAACAATCCCATCCTTAAATCCCCCCTTCCTTTCTCTAACCCCATCTTCCCCGCCGGAAGTTATGAAAAATACAGATCCACTAGAAAATCCCGATCTTAGCCGCCTGCAACTGTTTATCTTACTGACTCCAGTCGCAGGTTTTTTCCCAGCGTTGTGGACGCTTTACCGCCGCAAAGGCAGCCCACAACACAGATCCGCCAGCCGATTGGCGATTATCCTAGCATTCGGTTGGCTTAGCGGACATATTCTATTAGAAGCTGGAGCCATATCTGCGGAATCTTGGACAATACCCTTGTTATTAACGAGTAGCGTGCTGACAACCAGCTATTTCATCGTTACTCTAGGACTAATGGTTCGGATCTGGAAACGCCAACCGCTTTGGCTACCAGGAATTAGCCGCGTAGCTGAGCAAATGTTAGACAAGCATCTATCATAGTTGAGGGCGATCGCAAACCCCAGCCTATTGATTGATAGAGGTTGAAACTACAAAGTGCCCATATTTTTACTAATTTTTTTTGTGTGTGAGGAAGCCAGTGTCAGCTCAGAAAATGCAAAATCAAGACCCCAGAAGACAAACAACCGCTCAACCTGTACCGAAAAAATCTCCCCAGTCTAACCGAGGGCGTTGGCTGGGGTTTGGTTTTGGTTTGGCAGGAGTGGCAATGCTTTCAGCCACAGCAGGAGCATTGCTCGCAGTGTCCCTATCTACTACCCCCCTTCAGCAACGGCAATTGAGCCCAGAAGAAGCTGCGGTATTTTCTCAAGGTGATCTCGCCAAGACAAATATGAAGATGCCAGAACTCACTCGCCCTGTGAATATTCTAGTTTTGGGGTTGAAGGTTCTGACTTCAGACTTAGATGAACAGCCTAAAGATAGTTTGGGATACTTTGCATGGGTTAACTCTTTTAAGGGGCTAACAGATACTATGCTATTGCTAAGGTTTGACCCTCAAAACAAAAAGTTAAGCGTGCTTTCTATCCCACGAGATACTCGGACTAATATTGAAGGGAGGGGTCTGAGCAAGATTAACGAGGCGAATTATTATGGTGGCCCAGCATTGGCGGCTAAAACTGTAAGTTCGCTCCTCGGCGGTGTGGGAATCGATCGCTATGTAATAGTTAATGTCCAAGGAATTAAAAGTTTGGTAGATGCCCTCGGCGGCTTGACTATGTATGTTCCTAAAGACATGAAATATATAGATGAAAGCCAGCATTTGTTCATCGATTTAAAAGCGGGCAAGCAACATCTCAGCGGCGAACAAATTGTGCAGTACCTACTTTACCGCCATGATGATTTAGGGGATATTGGACGAGTCCAACGGCAGCAACTTTTGATGCGAGCTTTTATGGAACAGGAACTCAATATCAGTTTGGTGTCGAAATTACCAAAGGTTCTATCGGTAATTCAGTCTCACATTGACACAAATTTGAGTATTGAGGAATTGGTGGCTTTGGTTGGTTTTGGTACTCAAACTGACCGTTCTGGGGTTCAGATGTTGATGGTTCCGGGGGAATTTAGCGATCCGAAGGAGTTTAAGGCTAGTTATTGGCTACCCGACCAAAGTGCAATAGATACTATGATGGCTCAGCACTTTGATTTTGGTACTAATTCCTGGGGCGTTGAGAATGTAGATCCGAAGTTTCTGAGGGTGGCAGTTTTAGATAGTACGGGGAATGATGCCGCTACTGATAGATTTGTGAGTATGTTGTCTCAAGCTGGCTATCAGAATATCGGGGTAGGAAGGCCTTGGACTGAACCTTTGGATGTGACTCGAATTGTGGCTCAAGATGGAAATGTTAAGGGTGCTGAGGCGATTCGCCAGTATTTGGGTTTTGGGGAGGTAGTTGTTGAGAGTACGGGGAGTTTGCGCTCGGATGTAACGATTAAGTTGGGTAAGGATTGGTTGAAGAAAAGGGGTAATGCTGGGGGTGCTAATAAGTTTTGAGTTGGTGTTGGCGATCGCGTTTTTCAATCTACCTTGTAGGGTGCGTCAGACTAAGTTCTGTAACGATGATTGAATTTCATCATCTGACGCACCCTACGAATGCGTGCTAAGTAGTTGGACATAAATAAATGTAAGGTGGGCGCTCGCCGCCTCAATCTTGTAACTAATAGCTAATATGGTTTCGGCGAGCGCCCACCCTACAAGCTATATCAGCGTTTATTTATGTCCACCTACTTAGTTGCGTAATTGCTATAGAAATTAAAAGTGCGATCGCCCCAACTTAACACCGCCGCAATCGAGTTAAAACCAAAACAATCTCATCAATCGCTGCCCGTAAATCTTCCACAGGTAAGTCAGATTGATTCACAATCATACTAAACGCCAGCGGCTCATAATTCGGAACTTCTATATATCCTGATAAAGCCGAAACACCAGTTAAAGTACCCGTTTTTGCTTGCACAATTCCTTGAGCTACTGTATTACTAAAACGGTTCCGCAAAGTACCGCTTGCACCAGCAATAGGCAAAGAAGCCCGATAAATAGATGCCACTGGTGAATTAGCCATCAATCTCAAAGTTTGCACCAACGCTTCTGGACTAACTAAATTGTGGCGAGATAAACCCGAACCATCGGCTAATACATACCCTTGCGGATTAACTCCTAACTGAGTTAACGCTGCTTTAAGCTGATTCAATCCAATTTCATCTTGTTGATTATTTTGGGGAACCGCCCTAATTTTACTGAGTAATCTCAATAAAACCTCAGCATAAATATTATTGCTTTCCTGATTAGTCTCTTTCACCAATTCCGCCAGCGGCGGAGATTCAATCGCCGCTAATTCCTCAGTTTGCGGCTGTGAATTAGATCCTACTAACGTCTGGGTGACAGTAATTCCCTCAGCAACAAGTATCTGGCGAAAACGTTGTAAAAAATTATTAGCAGGATTGACAACGGACACATAAACTGGTTCTGACTCAGAACCGACTTTCAACTTTCCCCTAACTCGAATTACAGGTTGGGTAAAATCTCTACCGACTTCAACAAACTCTGATTCATTTTGTCCCACAGTCGCAGAATTATTTTCAACTCGCCACTGATTTGTTTCTGCTGCATCTGCAAAACTAACTCGCAGAGGTTGACCAAGAGATTGAGGTGATAATATTAATTCTATCGCATTTTCATTAAAAATTAAACTATTAATTGGCGCTCCATAACCCGCTTGCACATCTTCCCATTCCCAATTCAAATTTACCTGGTTTCCTTGAAAGTAACTGTCATCAGCAATTAACTGGCTAATTTGATTAATGCCTCGCTGTTTCAACTGTTTAGCCAAATCTTTTAACTGAGCCTTATTAATGCTGGGGTCGCCTCTTCCGATTACGTATAAACTGCCATTGCGATCGCCATAAATAGATGTCCGAATCCGAAATTGAGGGCCGAGTTTCTGCAAAGCAGCCGCCGTTGTCAATAGTTTGGCATTTGAGGCTGGAATAAAATATTGCTGGGCATCCCGACTGTAGAGAGTTCCCCCCGTAGATAAAGTTTGAATCAAAATGCCCCAACGAGAGCGGCGAAATTGAGGACGATTTGCGATCGCCTCCACCGCCGCCCCTAACCCCGCAGGGCAAACACCTCCTGCCCTTCCAGTCTCAGCCACAGCCGCGAGGGGGAAACCGATCAATATTAGTAACAAACTAATCGCAATTTCTTTCATCTGTCTGCCCCCTTGGAGACCCACACTGTACCTGTACTCAGGTCAGTGGTGGGAGGAAAAGGGGGGCAAGGTTTATGCCACATAAGAATAACCATCCTTTCTATGAATATTTGAACAATATTTGTAGCTAATTCCTG
>DATGYA010000249.1:0-9869 GCA_035298405.1 Kamptonema sp.
CGTCCATTTTTAATTGCTACTGTATACAAAACTCCCTGTCTTTTCCATTCCACCGAAGCAGTGCAATAAGCGCCACAACCATTGTGAAAAACTCCTTGAATTCCCTTCGCCAATTTAATATTTTTTAATGTCTTAGTTACGCCTTCCATTCTCTGGGTAAATTCACCGCCTTTTTGAGCGCTAATCCCCCCGGCACTACAAGCAGTAGTGCCTCGACAATTAGCGGTGTAATCTATGGAAATACTATAGCCATCCAATCTACTTTGAGCGTTAAAGTAAAGCTTTTGTGAAAAGGGAACTTGGCTTGGAAGAAAAATTGGCACTTGCGTTTTGCCTTTTAACTGTGGCAAAATTTGAGCAATGGGAACAGCAGCACCCCCTTGGGCAATCAAGTTGCTTACCTGCGGAATATCAGCCTTCTGATTGAGTTGTTCTGCCTCTGACACGCCGCCGAAACCAAACACTCCAGAGGGAATTGCTAAAGCACTCAATAAACAAACATAACTTCCCAAAATCAGCAATCTACTTTCCATTATTTTTACTCCTTGTTGTCTGACAGTGCCAGATTTTGAAGACTAGCGGATTAAACTATTTAAACGATACTATTAACTACGCTAGTAGCTATAACTTTTCCGGGATAAAGGGGAGACGATCGCAGCCTAACCCAGTCACATTCTCACGTTACCATATAATAGATAATACGTTCCCTTCTAGGAATTATCATGGAACTGCAAGATTATTTACGTCAGCACGGTTTAGATAGCTTGTGTAGCACTTATCATATCAAATCGTCTAGACATCAGAAATATCCTCACCTCGTCTGTCTGAAATATTCCCAAATTGAATCTCCTCTCGGTGAAAAAATAGTTCAGCAGTGCCGAGGTATCATTTTAGACTCTTCTCAAAATTGGCAGATAGTTTCTTATCCTTATGACAAATTCTTTAATTATGGAGAAATTCATGCTGCTCTCATTGACTGGAGTAGCGCGAAAGTTTATGAAAAACTAGACGGTTCTCTCACGGTTCTTTATTTTTATGATGGCGAGTGGAGAGTACAAACTAGCGGAACTCCTGATGCTAGCGGTGAAGTTAACGGTTTTGGATTTACTTTTGCCGAACTATTTTGGAAAGTTTGGCACGAACTGGGATATAAGTTACCGCAGGAAACTAAGGAGTGTTTTATATTTGAATTAATGACTCCTTACAATCGGATCGTTGTTCAGCAGAAAGACAATCAAATAAGTCTGCATGGGGTTCGCAATATCGATACACTTATAGAGTCAGATCCTAGTATTTGGACAAGTAAATATGGATGGCAATTAGTGCAGTCTTATCCTTTGACTAGCTGGACAGAAGTTATCAAAGCTGCGGAACAGTTAGATCCGATGGATTCTGAAGGGTATATTATTTGCGATCGCAACTTCAACCGCGTCAAAGTTAAGTCTCCCCAATATGTCGCAATTTCCCATCTCCGAGAAGGTTTCTCTACCCGCCGCATGATCGAAATTATACTGACAAATGAAGGAGAAGAGTTTTTATCTTATTTTCCTGAATGGACAGAACTCTACCAAAAAGTTAAGGAGAGATATCTCTCTTTAATTCAAGAAGTAGAAGCAGTTTATCGGCAGCAACAGCATATCGAAAACCAGAAAGATTTTGCCTTAGCTATCAAACACTTACCCTACTCTGGAATTTTGTTCTCCTTACGCTCTGGAAAAATTACTACTGTACAAGAAGCTCTCCGCAGTGCTACTATTCAGAAAGTAGAGGAACTATTAGGCCTAGAATACATTAATCTGGGGTTATAAACTGTTCGACTTTAAAGAACTATTGTAGGGTGCGTCAGTCCGAAGCATTTCGTGTAAGCTGAGCGTATTGGAACTGACGCACCTACTCACCTACAAGAACAAATAACAACTAACAACTAACCAATTACTATGAAAAGAATCATTGTACTTGTCGGTTTACCGGCTTCAGGAAAATCTAAATTTGCTAATGACCTACTGTTATCAGAACCCGGTAGATGGGTGCGAACTAATAAAGACCTGTTGCGAGAAATGGCTCACGCTTCTTATTGGTCTCCGGGTAATGAAAAGTTTATTCTTAAACTCAGAGATGCGATAATTTTGATGGCTCTAGAAGATGGTAAAAATGTTATTGTTGACGATACCAACTTTGGGCCTCACATAGAACATATTAAGGAGTTAGTAAAAGGCAAAGCTGTAGTTGAAGTTAATGATTCTTTTCTTGAGGTTCCTCTAGAAGAATGTATTAAGCGGGATTTAAAAAGACTTAATTCTGTTGGCAAAGACGTGATCTTGAAGATGTATAATAAATACGTCCGCGTTCCTGTCCCCCCTCCAGAATATAACCCAGAGCTGCCAGAAGCCATAATTGTTGATATGGACGGCACATTGGCTTTGTTGAACGGCAGAAATCCTTATGATGCGTCTAATTGCGATCGCGATTTACCTAACCAACCAGTGTTAGATACTGTTCGCAAGTGGCAGTCAACCATTAAGATTATTGTGGTATCTGGTCGGACAGATAACTGTCAGCCTCAAACTGAAAGATGGTTGCAACAATATGGCGTTAAATATACCAGTCTTTATATGCGGAAGACAGGAGATCAGCGCAAAGATTCAATTATTAAGGCAGAATTTTATCACCAACATATCGAAGGTAAATTTAATATACGCTTTGTATTAGATGACCGTCAACAAGTGGTTGATATGTGGAGATCGTTAGGATTGACTGTATTTCAGGTGGCAGAAGGCGATTTTTAATATAGCAACCGCCAAGGCGGTTAGGACTATCTTGATTGCCGAAACCCTTGCTATTATTACCTCTTCCTTCTTCCTTCTTCCTTCTGCTATAACTTAGTTAACGCCGCTAAGACAGCGGCGTTTAAGAATACCTATCGCGTCCAAGTTAACCACTGAGAAAAAAGTTTTTTCACCAATGGTGTCAACCGAGTACGATTATAAGCATCCGCTGCTTTGCGAATTGCATCTGCTTGAGTTGGATAAGGATGAATCACGCTGGCAATTTTTCCTAAACCAATATTGTTAACTATTGCCAGAGTAATTTCGCTAATTAAATCGCCTGCGTGGGAAGCAACAATTGTTGAACCTATAATTTTATCCGTGCCTTTTTTAACGTGAATTTTCACAAATCCTACTTCTTCGCCGTCAGTAACAGCTCTATCTACCTGACTAAAGGGAATAAAAAATGTATCTACATCAATTCCTTTTTCTTGCGCTTCTCTCTCGTACATTCCTACATGAGCAATTTCTGGGTCTGTGTAAGTACACCAAGGCATTGTCAACGCACTAAGTTTTTTCCGCCCTAAAAAGAGCGTATTTTGGATGACAATTCTAGCGGAAAAATCAGCAGCATGAGTAAATTTCCAGTTCATGCAAATATCGCCAGCAGCATAAATGTGGGGATTAGTAGTTTGCAAGTTATCGTTGACAACTACCCCATTCTTTGAATCGTAGTTAACCCCAACAGCCTCAAGGTTTAAGCGTTCTACATTCGGTGCACGTCCTGCACTAGCTAGAATTTCATCTACTACTATTGAATCTTCCTTGCTATTGGATTCATAATAGATAACTTTGCCTGCGCTCGTTAGCTCAACTCGTTTAATTTTACATTCTAAGATGAGCTGAATTCCCTCTCGGATAAAAGCTTGCTGGACAATTTCTGCTGCATCAGTATCTTCGCGATCCAAAATGTGAGTGTTTTTGTGCAGCAACACTACTTTTGAACCAAAGCGCTGAAATGCTTGAGCTAATTCGCAACCAATAGGCCCGCCGCCAATTATCGCTAAACGTTTTGGTTGTTCTGTGAGGTTAAATACTGTTTCGTTGGTAAGATATCCAGCTTCTTCTAAACCGGGAATTTGCGGTTGCAATGCTCTGGTACCTGTAGCAATTACTGCTTTTTTAAAATGTAAAGTTTTGCCTGCTACTTCTATTGTATTTTGACTGGAAAAACGACCCGAACCTAGAAAAACATCAACTCCTAATTTTTCTTGATAACGCCCAGCAGAATCTACAGGGCTTAATTCTGCTCTTAAGCGCCGCATTCTTTCCATTACTGCTGGAAAATCAACTTCGGGACTATTAGAAACATGGATGCCAAAGTGATTGGCATTACCAATATCAGCGACAACACGGGAGGAACGAATGAGGCATTTTGATGGCACGCAACCAACATTTAAACAATCGCCGCCCATCAAATGTTTTTCGATTAAAGCAACTTTTGCACCTAAACCTGCTGCGCCTGCGGCAACTATTAGTCCGGCTGTTCCTGCTCCTATTACGACTAAGTTGTAACGGGGAGCTGGTTGAGGATTTACCCAATCTGACGGATGTAAATAAGAAATTAAGTTTTGGTTATGTACATCCATAGGAGATAGATTTAAGTTGTCAATTGCTGAGTCACGCATGAACAATTTCTCCTAGTTCAATATGGTATTTTAGATTCTATTATACTCCCTTAAAGCCAACTTCCATATCGATTTTCATGGGATTAATGCTCTGGGGCTCAACTGTAGTTTTAGTAGTTTGGTGAAAAACTCCTATTTGGGTCAAAATGATACCCGCCACGATCGCACTACCGCCAATATATTGAGCTATGTTAGGCGATTCTCCTAAAATTAAGTAAGAGGCTAAGATTCCTGCAATCGGACTAAAAGAGCTAGCTAAGGAAACTTCTGAGGCGGTAGAGTTTTTTAAACCATTAAAAAAACATAATTGACCGCCCACAACTATTACAGTGCCATAGAATAACATCCACTGCCATAATAAAGGCGAAAAGATATCAATAAAATGAAGAGGGCCATATTGAGACATGACAATTACAAAGAAAATGATAGTACCTATGATGGTTCTAAAGATGGTAAAAATTCCCAAGGGTATCTGGCGGAGTTTAGCTTTGCTAATAATGGTGGAAATAGCGATACATACAGCCCAACCGCCAGTTAGTAATTCACCTTTTCCTATATGGATGAATCCCCCCATGTTGGCGATGTTATTAGCTTGATTTTGAAGTAATATTGTTAGGAAAACGCCCAAGAATGAAGCGATCGCACCTCCCACAACCCACTTATTCACTCGTTCTCGCAGCAACAATACTGATAACAATAAAGTTAGGGGTGGCTCGATGCGCCCAATCAAAATTACATTGTTAACCATTGTCACAGCAAGAGCTGTAAAAATTAAAGTGGGGGCTAAAGCTCCTTCAAGAATAGCTACTGCGGTTAAACTTAGCCAATCCTTCCTAGAAAGCTGTTGCAATGCAGGAGCAGTCCATTGTTGACGATAGACTAAAATTAGAGCGATCGAAGCGCAAATATTTCCGGCAAACAAAATATTGCAAAATGAAATGGGATTTCTACCATCAATTAAGTTGTGAGCGCCGATTTCTGTTAATTTACGGATGACTGAGCCAGCAGCAGCGAAAATAATAATGGCGGTCAAAAGATAAGCTCTGGCTGGGATTAATTTTATTAATTTTGAGCTGTTGGCTCTGAGGCTTAATATCATGTTAGCTCGCTCTCCTTAGCTTTGATTATGATTATAATTCAAAATTAAATCCTTTTTGTTTGAATTTACGATATTTATGTTCGTCAAATTTATAAAGTCTCGCGGCTCGGTGTGAGACATTTTGTTCTGTTTCGTTCAGGGCTACTAAAAGTTCCATGTTGAGGATTTTTTTGCGGAAGTTTCGCTTGTCTAGTTCTTGCTCTAAAATTGTTTCGTAAAGTTTCTGGAGTTGGGTGAGGCTGAATTTTTTTGGTAAAAGTTCAAAGCCGATGGGTTCGTAGCGAACTTTGCTTTTTAGTCTAGCAAGAGCTGTGGCTAAAATTTGCTCGTGGTCGAAAGGAAGTGGCGGTTTTTTTGTAGTGGGAAACCAGGCTGCACCCGTTGCATCTGTCTTCGCTTCAATGCGGTGTTCCAATAAATTTATTAAGGCGTAATAGGCAACGGTGACAATGCGATCACGCGGATCTCTGTCAACATCTCCGAATGTATAAAGTTGCTCTAAAAATACATTTTCAATGCTGGTTTCTTCTCGCAATTCCCGCCGCGCTGCTGCTTCGAGGGTTTCCTCCAGCCGCACAAAGCCCCCAGGTAGGGCCCACTGTCCCTCAAAAGGTGGCAGTTTCCGCTGGATCAGCATGATTTTGAGGATCTGGTCTCGATCGAGACCGAAGACGACGCAATCGACGGTGAGCGCAGGTCTAGGAAATTCGTAGGTGTAAGGCATATAGGGATTGGGGTGTAGGAATTTTTCTTGTCACCCTTGACAATGTGTTTTAGTAACACTAAGATAAAGGTGTACCAATAACACTAATATACAGCGATGCGAGAGCTGTTGGAACTAGCGGGTGGCTCTGTAACTGGCAGAGAGCATTTTATCTACTCACTAATAAAGCGACTAAAGCCACTATTATAAATATCTAGTTTGGCTTAACAACTAATAAATAAAACTACCCGTAGATATTCATCAAGCTAGGGTCGCGATCGCCAAATTTAATAATTTAAAATAAAATCACAATGACAACACAAACTCAGCTACCAATTCCTCCCCACTTCGATCCAAAAAAAGTTGGAGAAGTCTGGCGAGTACTCTACCAAGATAGAGCCGCAGACGCTAAAAACTGGGCAAAACAAAACAGCATTCAACCAGCAGCAAAAGACAAAACCAGAATTTGTCTAATGGTAATTGATGCCCAAAATACCTTCTGTATTCCCAACTTTGAATTATTTGTTGGAGGTCGTTCCGGCACTGGTGCTGTCGATGATAACCTGCGGCTGTGCGAATTCATTTATCGCAATTTAGGCGTAATTACCGCCATTGCACCGACAATGGACACCCACACCGCCATGCAAATTTTTCATCCTATATTCTGGATCGACGACGCAGGAGAACACCCCTTGCCAGCCGCCACAATGATTACACTAAATGATGTCCAAAAAGGCATCTGGAAAGTCAACCCAGCCATCACATATAGTATTGCTGGCGGCAATTATTTAGCATTGCAAAAACACGCCCTGCACTACGTTCAAAAACTAAGTGATGACGGCAAATATCCCCTAACAGTTTGGCCTTATCACTCCATGTTAGGCGGCATTGGCCACGCCTTAGTTTCAGCAGTTGAAGAAGCGATATTTTTCCACAACATAGCTCGGAATAGCCAAACACTTTTTGAAATTAAAGGTGGCAATCCCCTCACAGAAAATTATTCAGTTTTGCGACCAGAAGTTTTAGATGGTGCAGATGGTCGTCCCATTGCTCAAAAAAATACCAATTTTATTCAGAAATTGTTGGAATACGACGCGGTAATTATTGCAGGACAAGCCAAGAGTCATTGCGTCGCTTGGACAATTGACGACTTGCTAACAGAAATTATGGCACAAGATCCGAAATTAGCTCAGAAAGTCTATCTGCTAGAAGATTGCACCTCACCTGTCGTTGTTAGCGGCATAATTGACTTCACAGATCAAGCCGATGCTGCTTTTGCACGGTTCACTGCTGCGGGGATGCAGGTTGTTAAATCAACTCAGCCCATTCATACCTGGCCTGGCATTTCTTTGTAAGAGAACTTACGTAGAGATACCTTAAAAAAGGGGAGTTTTCTACTTACCATTTCTTTCTTTTAAGGGTAGAAGCTTGGTTCGCGATCGCAATCAGCTTTTTAGTAGATACTGTCTTGTTAACCGTTATTCGAGAGATTCGGTATTGATTCGTGAACCAATTTATTCTCAGTAAACTGTTATCGTATAAAAATCCACTTAAGTAGTATTTAGGCAAAAGCTTTTCAACCTTTCTATTTGTTGAACCAAAGGGATAAGCTACATGAGCGCTCACAATTTTATTTTTATCTAAATCACTCATACATTTTCTTAAAGCAAATTTAGAGGCTCCTAGTTCAAACTCTAAATCTTTAGGCTGAATTTTGGCTAAATCTTTGTGATTAAATCCGTGAGATTGAACGTCATAGAACCCTTTCTTATATCCTTCTCGTAAATCGCTACAAGTAGTATGAGATAAATAATCACCACCATTATCAACCCCCATAAATCGAGGGTTAATAAATAAAACGAACTTGACTTTTTCCTTATATATTTTTTCCAGATTCTCTAAAACTGGAAGGCCATTTGTATGAACGCCTTTATAACCGTCGTCAAAGCTAAGCATAATCGGCTTTTGACCAAGATGTTGAGTTGGTATTGGCTTAGATTTGTCGATAAAGTATACAAAAAGATCCTGAGAAGATAGAAACCAAAACTTTTGTTGAACCAGGTATTCTAAAACTTTCGCCAAATCTTGTTTCGTGTAGTCATTAGTAAAGGCGAGTCGCTGAGGCGGAAGTTCCGCAGGGTTCTGAGTATCTATAATGTCGTGAAAACCTAAAATTGGAATTCTGACATTATCAGTCCCCACACTCCACCCAGATATAGCTAAACTTATTAAAAATATCGCTAAAACATAGAGTAGTTTCGCTTTGCGGATCAAATGAAATTGCAATACCCCTACAACTTTTCTGCCTCTTAGTCTTTTCTTTAGCTGATTCATCTGTATTCTCCGCTGCCTGTTTCCTACTAATCTTTACCATTGTTCTGGACAGATTCAGCAATAGTAGCGGAATTTCGGTAAAATGTTTGTAAGCAATGTAATTGTATACTACAATACTTTGGCAACAGGCTTAGGTTTTGTTTAGGATTTGTTACAATTCCCAAAAAGCCAGTCCAAAAATATTATTATATTTATGGAACGGCTGAGCTGATTAGAAATACCGTCTTCATCAATTGCCTTTAGATAAGTCCGCGTTTTTTCAGCCTAGCAAGTGCATCTTCTGCGGCTTGTTTTTCCGCCTCTTTTTTGCTGCTACCTGTACCTTCTCCGTATTGTTTTTCACCCACATAAACTTTAGCAAGATATTCTGGCTTGTGCGGCGCTCCTCCGGCGTGGATTGTCACATATTTGGGAGGAGTTGAGTCACTGTTTGCTTGTACCCACTCTTGAAAGCGATTTTTAGAATCTACAAAGTTTTTAGAGTCGCCATCAGATTCAAAGGTAATAGGTTCTTTAATTGCTGCTTCAAACAATGGTTTGATAAAAGATCGAACTGACTCCATACCAGAATCAAGAAAATACGCGCCAATAATAGCCTCAAAAGTATTACTGAGCAAGGATAATTTTTTACTTCCTCCACTTTCAGTCTCACCCTTCCCTAACCACATCCATTTACCTATATCTAAATCAGTAGCAAACTTAGCTAACTGTTTCTCATCTACTAAGTTGGAACGCAAACGAGTCAGTTCACCTTCATCCTTTTCGGAATCAAGATTATAAAGAAACTCGCTGCTCAAAAAAGTCAGCACTGCATCACCCAAAAATTCTAAACGCTCATTATCTTCTCTTGCATATTTCGGGTTTTCGTAAAAGTATGTGCGGTGGGTGAGTGCAGTATTTAGAAGAGAAGCGTCCTGAAAAGGCAGCGTTTGTAGTAGTTCAGCTAATTTCTTTCTAATCTTAGATTCTTCAGCAGAAGAGACAGAAGTGTGGCGAACCTCGTAACGCGCTTGCTCTTTAGAAAGGATAATTAGGACTTCTTGCTTTTGTTTTTCTATTTCTACTATATCTGCATCTGGTGCAGAGATGTTTTTGAGAAGTCTGGCAATACTATCTAGAGTACGATAAGCATCATCTGTAGAGAATGGAGATTGGTGTGCCCAATTATTTCTAGTTTCGTGGAGTTCACTCACTAAAGCGCGACCAGCATAACCGAGATTTTCTTTAAATACTTTATCCCACTGCTTTAACATGAGCGCTAATAAAGGATGAACATCCTC
>DATGYA010000250.1:0-6797 GCA_035298405.1 Kamptonema sp.
GGGAAACTGCGGAAGAAGTCATGATGCTGAAGACACTGAGGATCGGAAGGGCTGTAGCGGGGCAATTTGTAAAAGCTGCTCGGAGAGCCAGGTTTCAAATAGTTCGTTGATTAAATGCCGCCGCATCGAGTCATCGAGCTGAGCTGGCATAAACTTATCTAATCGGATAATTACCATCCATTCTGCCAGAGCGCGGGGAGGCCACAGTTGCCCGGATTGACTGACTGACAAAAGCTTACTAATTGCAGGGTGCGGCTGCGAGAGGGAAACTGGCCCCAATCTTCCACCGGTCTGAGCTTCTGGCCCTTCGGAATAGTTGCGAGCAACTTCCTCAAAGGTTTGTTCGCCTTCTACAATGCGGAAGTAAAGCTCATGAGCTAGTCCCGGATTTTTGGTACGGATTAAGGAGTAAACTACACGGTCTAGGTAGGTTTTGCGACCTAGAAAATAGTTGTCTACTTTGCTGCTCCAAGTTGCCTGCTTAAATTTTTCTATAAGTACGGGCCGGACTGCCATCTGGACAAGTTCCTCTTCAGTTATGTCCTGACTTTGCAGCCACGCTGCTTTCGCTTCCGGGGATGTCAGTTGGTGCTGGGCGTGAAATTGTTCGAGGGCACCAATACGCTCTTCTTCGTTACAAGTAAAGGATGCGATCGCTTGGTCTTCGATTACCCCCCGCAAAAATTGGGGCATCAACTGATACCGCTTCAACAGTGACGGGATATCCTGGGCTTGCAGCAATTTATCACCTATTTGAAAAAGTCCTGTCATTTTATAATCTCCAACTGAGGTTGCACTACCCCTTTAAATTTAGCTATGGAAGCAAAAGAGCGACAAGGCACCTCGATTTCCAGATGATAGCAGACGCTTAGGCGGGTCAGCACTGTTGGTGTCAAATGCTTTTTTGTAGGCTTTGGTTTGAACACAGGCTGTGGGTGGCGTTAGAGTCAATCAAGCAGGGCTCGATACTATAGGGGTAATTCTATACTCAATGTGTGACGCTCTGGCCTGTGAGGGGTTCCCTCCAGTGTTGTCGCCATAGCTTTTCAAATAGCGCTCCCATTTGAGTCCAGTAAGCGTAACTATCCAGAAATCTGGGGTTTTCCGCCATTTTTAACTGGATCTGTTGGCGATAGCGATCGCGCAATTCGGGGTTAGTTCCCAAGGCTACGCTTAACTCTATATAAGACTTCTCGGTATCGACCACTAATTCAGGAAGTTGTATTTCTCTCAGCATTGCCCCAGATTGTCGCGATCGCGCGCTCTCCCCTTCCCTAACCACCGTTGGCACTCCCACTAGCAACGGCTCTACCATTGATGCTGCACCCGCCCACGGGAATGAGTCTAAATAAACATCTGCCAGCTTCAAACATTCTCTAAAGTCAGCACGAGTTGGCAGTGCTTTGATCGCAACAATTCGTTTTTTGTCAATACCTTTTTTGGAAAAAATCGCTTGCATCTGGTTGAAAAAAGGCATCATCGGATAGTTCTCACCTTCAAGGCGAAATGGATGCAAAACCAGAATCGAATTTGGGACAGCAGCAATAATTTTAGCCCAAGTTTCCCTCAATTCAGGAATAATTTTAAATGCCCTAGCACCAGACATAAAAATCACTGTTTTTTCGGATGCCCCCCAGCTAATTCTAGTTGGGTGAACTGTCGGATGTTCTACTGCTACCGCATAGCTAAAACAAAGACCAGAACCATCCACTGTGATTAATTTCTCCCGATATTGTGCTTGCGCCTCCGTAGCAGGTAAGGTCAATTTTCCGGCAATGAAGTAGTCAATATTCCCGATCCCAGTAGTCGCGGCTGTTGGCATCGCTGCTACTTGTAGCCGTGCTAGTCGGTGTAAGGATAATAAAGCAGTAGATTGAGGAGGATCTGCCCAATTCGTCCGAATTAGGAGAATGTCCAAGTCATCTGCTCGAATTGTCTCTACTCGCTCTGGCAAAGCTTCTGGAAGTTGTACCACCTTGCTTGTCAAATTGTTACCGCACTCGGCTGATTTACCATCCATTTGCAAATTATACAAGATAATTTCAAACTTAGTTTTATCTAAATATTCACAGGCAGCAATAGCAGCAAAATTTTCTTTTTGAAGACCTATTTCTTCCAGTAAAATACCCAGACGAATTTTTTCTCTCTCAGTAGTTACTGGCTCAAATTTCCAGTCAATATGACACTCGATATTTTTGAGCGTGAATTCGATAATATCAGCTCGCTGAGTACAGATATTCAACAGATTTACATCATTGCAATACAAAGGCAGTAAACTTGCATTCTGGCTAAAAAATGCAGCTAAATAACGCCATATTTCTGAATCCGGATAACTAAATATATTGTTATGTATATAATCTATCAACTCTTGTAGATAGTCACAAAAACTGTCTAGGTTTCCCTTCTCCTGAAAATAACTAGGAACCTGAAACAGAAATCCGATAAAATCCTTAAAAAACCACTTGGGAATTGCAGCATTTTTATACTCTAACGGCAACTGATAAGCTTCCCGGTAAAGCATACCTGCCAAATAGTAATTGATAGTAATTCCTCTCTCACTTGTTTGAGCTAAATTTGCGACTATCTCCTCAGCAAACCTACGTTCTTCCTCATGCAAAATATCATTTTTAATCCCGCTTTCGATCAGAAGCTTGTGAGCTTTACCCATTTCACCAAGATAAGCACTTTCCAATCGATCTGCTGGTAAAGTTAGCCATTTTTGAGCGATTTGTTGACGAATTTGACGCAAACGAGTAAGATTAGATTGATTTGTAGGAGATTTTCGATATTGTTCGATTAGTTTTGATAATTCACCTAATAAACTCTGGGGTTTACCTGCTAATCTTTGTCTAACTTTCTCTCTTAATTCTTGATTTAAAAAACTGTAAATATCGCTGTGTAACATTTTCTCATACAGTCGGCGGACATCTTTATTGTTTTCGCCCGCTGCGAAGTTTTTCCAAGTTTGTTGTCCTGCATGAATGCGTAAAGACGATAACTTTTCATTAAGAAAGCCAATTTTATAGTTTCCCATAATTCTAAACCACATATCTAAATCCAAATATTGAGATAAATCTGGATCGAATAATCCTAATTTGCGGAAAACATCAGCGGCAATCATCACCGTACTGGGTTCACCAATTTTATTGATCGGATTCTGCATCCAATTAGGATCTGATAATAGTTCAATTCCCCGCTGAATTGGTTTTAAACTAAACCAACTTTTGTGCAAATCTTTGATCGATTGAGAAGCAGCCAGAAAAAGTGGATTTGACTTGGCACTTTCTCCTATAGTAATGCCACGAGGTGAGAAAATCAGACCAATTTCTGTATCTTGTTTAGCTAAGGCAACCATTTTTTCTATACAATCTGGCTCCAACAAATCATCTTGAAATAAAAACTTGATGTATTCACCTTTGGCCTGAGAAATACAGAAATTCCAATTTTGAGCTAAGCCGTAGTTGCGGTGCAAAACAATTCGGAAATCAACGGATGTTTTAGTTTGAAAAGACTGCGCGATCGCGACTGTTTTATCGCTAGAGCCGTCATCTGAAACAATTACCTCTATCTTGGTATAAGTCTGAGCAAAAGCACTCTCAAGAGCTTCAGCAATAAAATCTTCTCCATTGTAAGTAGGAATACAAATGCTGACTAGAGGCTGTGAATTTTCTGAGGTTATTTCCCCAAGATTTAGGCTAGGTAATAATTGCCGCTCTAAATTTCCTTGCTGAGGTTGAATTTGTTCCGTGTTCGATGAAGATAAGGTAGTAAAATTATTGGTGATCTTGCTAATATATTCCAAGCGATTTCTGATTTTATTGCCCATTACCTGCGGACTAAGTAAAGATTTAATTTCCTCAGCACCTCTAGCCCCTATTTGTTTAGCTTGCTGATAGTTGTTGAAAACATACTGCATCAGGTAAGCAGCGTGTTCAATATCTGGTTCTGCCCAAAAGTTGCCTTTTTTGTAAGGGCCAATATCAGCCATTATTTCCTTTAAGTCATATCTCACTAAAAAACTATTGCCTACATTCATAAATTCTGTATTGGAAGAGTAGGATGTCGCAATTGTAGGCTTGCCAAAAAACATAGCTTCAGCCATTGTCAAGCCAAAGCCTTCACAGCGATGGAGGGAGACATAGCAGTCGCAATTGTAAACCAAGCTATTAACTTCATTTTTAGATAAATAGCCATCTATATGTTGGATAGAGGGGCAATTGGCAATAGCAGAATTTAGTAACTCCCTGTGTTCTGGGAAATGTTGAGAATTAGAAGATTTGACGATCAATAAAACCCGTTCATTTGACTCACCAAAAGCCTTTTTAAAGGCTGCGATCGCAGCTAAAGGGTTCTTGCGTTCCATCCTGCTAAAAAAGTCAAACATAAACAAAAAAATAAACTTTTGCTGCGGGAAACCTAGCCTTTCTCTGTCGATTTCGGGCGTAATAATAGAAAGGCTAGGCATAATTTTTATAACCGGAATAGGCGAAACCATTGAAATTGACTCAGCACAATGATTGCTGTAAGTCCAAATCTCATTAAACAAAGTAAATACTGAACTCAATTGTGGCGGAAAAGTAGGTAATTCCCATGCCCAAAACCCGATATTATAGCGATTTTTGAGATAACTGGAACCCGCAAACTTAATAAAATTATTTACTTCATCAGCATTGACTTGAATCAGATTTACAGGGTAAGGATTCTCCTGAGTAAAATTTTGATAGCTGGCATCTTGTTTTCTGTGGGGACTCTTGGTAAAATTATTAATAACAAAGGGAATACCAGCAGCTTCAATTGCTCTAATATTGGCTCTGACACCCTCTCCAATTCCAAATTCACCATTGATATAGCCGCTGATGTTAATGCCAAAATTGAATTTCATAGCTTTTGCTGTTTCTTATTTCTATCTGTGCTTGACAAATGTAGAGATCGCCATTGTATAATGGCATTTTAATACTGCCGTATTCCTGCCTCAGCTCATCAGGAAATAGGAGTGAAATTGAGCGATCGCATTAACCCTGATATCTTTAAACTACTGCCACCTGATGCCAAAACTATTCTAGAGATTGGCTGCGGTACAGGAGCTCTAGGCGAACAATACAAGCGAATTAACCCCCATAGCTTATATATTGGCATTGAACGCAATCCTGAAAAAGCAAAAATTGCCTCACAGCGGCTCGATCGCACGATCGTTGGCGATATAGAACACCTAAATATCCAAAGTCTCGATCTTGCCGAAGAAACAGCCGATTGTTTAGTTTACGGCAACTTGCTATCCACCCTAACCAACCCTTGGGAATTACTCAGCCAGCACAGCACTTTACTTGCTCCCAACGGGCAAATTTTAGCCAGTATTCCCAATGTCCAGCACTGGCGGAAAATTGTCAATCTCCTCCGGGGTCAGTGGGAAAAACCAGATGGAAAGATGCAACACTGGTTTACTATAGAAACTATTAAAGCACTTTTTGCTCAGGCAAAATTGCAAGTTTACGAGCTGCAAGTCCAAGGACAAAAAACTCAGAATTTTACCCAGTTTCAGCAATTGCTGACACCAATAGTTCAAGCTTTAAGCTTAGATGCAGCAGACTTTGCTACCCAAACTGGTGCAGAACATTATATCGTGCGAGCCGCTAAGTCGTCCACAACTCCCCGGCGACTACTGATTCAGACAGCAATCATGGCTCCCACAGGGTGCGATCGCGTCCGAGTATTAGAACCAGACAGATTTAGTGCTACAATTCCCGGAGTCCGTACCGCCTCTTTTGTCAAATCAGCAGAATTAATTCCCCCCTTACCTACAGAAGAAAAAGTATTTATTTGGCAGCGGACAATCATGTACTATCCAGCCTATATTCCCATCCTCAAAGAACTCCTACAAAAAGATTATTTAATAGTAGCCGAAATTGACGACAACCCCATCCGGAGGCGCGAGTATGCAGATAATCAATACCTAAGTTATCGAGGTTGTCACTGCATTCAAACCTCCACAGAACCCCTAGCCGAGTTTTTGCGGCAACTCAACCCCAACGTTGCCGTCTTTAACAATCATTTAGCTTACTTACCAACCGAGCGCACCTATCCCAAAGATAATTTTGTCACAATCTTTTTCGGCGCACTCAATCGAGAAAAAGATTGGCAACCTATAATGCCAGCATTAAATCGGGTGCTAACCACCCACAAGCACCGGATTCGAGTTAAAGTAATTCACGATCGCCGTTTTTTTGATGCCTTGGAAATAGACAACAAAGAATTTGAACCTTTTTGCAGCTATGAGTGCTATCTAGAAATTATGCGCTCTGGGGACATCGCCTTGCTACCCCTAGTTTCCAACCCAGTTAACGAAATGAAATCTGACCTCAAATTTCTTGAATGTGCGGGAAACGGAGTTGCAGCGATCGCAAGTCCCACTGTCTACGAAAAATCTATCGTCGAAGGCGAAACCGGCTTAATTTATCGCTCAGTCGTTGAGTTTGAAACCAAACTCAATTCGCTAATTGCTGACACCCAAATGCGGCGGCAGATAGCTGCTAATGCCTATAAGTGGGTGCGAGCAAACCGCTTGCTGTCCCAGCATTACCACCAGCGGCGAGACTGGTACTTGCAAATGCGCGACGAATTGCCGCGTTTGAATGCAGAATTGCGAAGTCGCTTGCCTGAATTATTTAGTAACTAAGATGCGAATTCTCTTCACCATTGCCCACTTTTTCAACCCTAGAGGCGAAGGAAAGCACGCTTCCCAGCGAAACGATCCGATGCCGCGCCTGAGCGCTCTAACGGCTTGTTTAACAGCGTTACAA
>DATGYA010000251.1:0-4683 GCA_035298405.1 Kamptonema sp.
GCTGTAGGCGTAGGCGTGGGTGTAGGTGGTGTGGGCGTAGCTGTAGGCGTGGGCGTAGGTGTAGGTGGTGTGGGCGTGGGCGTGGGTGGTGTGGGTGGTGTGGGTGGTGTGGGTGGTGTGGGTGGCGTGGGTGCAGGCGTAGACGCGGGTATAGAAATCCCCTTATTAATCAGCACTGAGATATTGTTGCTCAACTTATTTGCCACAACAATATCGGGTTTCTTGTCCCCATCGAAATCATCTACTGCGATAAAAGATGGGCCCGATCCTACTGCAATATCTTGGCGCGTGAAGCTAACCGAAGTGGAGTTGAGCAACAATGAAAAATTATTACTATCAGCATTAGCTACAACCAAGTCAATGTTACCGTCGCCATTGAAGTCTCCCGCTGCGATCGCTTGTGGAGAATTCCCAGTAGCGATGGTGGACTTGACATTAAAACTGCCATTAGAATTCAACACCACTGAAACATTGTTGCTACCACGATTTGCAACTGCGATATCGCCTTTACCATCGGCATTAAAATCAGCCGCCACCAACGCTACCGGGTTGGTTCCCACTGCGATCGGGGAACTTGACGGTATGGGATAACTCAACTGCATTACTAACAGATTGTTGCTTGAGCTATTGACCCAGGCTATGTAATTATTGCTGTCGCCATTTAATTTAGCTGCGAGCGCGGCATCTGGAAAATAAGAAGAAAAACCTAAATTAATTAGTGATGTGTAACCCGAACCAGAATTAGTTAATATTGAACCAGTCTTCTTGTCCGCCTCTGCGACAATAATCTGAGGTTTGCTAGCAAAAGAACCGAAGATCCATTGAGGTAGGTCAGTAAAGAAATTGCCAGCAATAACAACACTCGGATTTTTCCCCACAGAAATGTCAGGCTGCGAACTAAAGCTACCAGAACCAGAATTAAACAACTGCGACAGGTTACTGCCACCAGAGTTTGCAACTATTAAGTCAGGTTTGTTATCTGAATTCAAGTCTGCGATCGCTAAAGATAGCGGATTACTACCAACCGAAATATTTGTAGTTGAAAAATCCAAATTATTGACTGGCATTTTTTTACCTATAGAAACACCCAACTTAACTATACAGCACTTCCCTTAAAAAACTTGTCAAGACAAATTTAAGGTAAAGTTGTACTCAATCAAACCTCTCCCTTCATCAGAAACATTGCTGATATCTTGCCCGCTCTTCAGTCATTAGCGGAATGCAGAGCAGGCGGAGAACAGACAGCGCTGCTGCGTCTGAAATCAGTTCTTCTAACATTGCCATAGTGCGATTCTGTTGCCAAAAGTTTCCTCTCTCATCCACATCCTGTAAAGGAGACAGAAAATTGAGGAGGTGAGCGTTCGCAGAAGCTTTATTAAGTAACTTCACTACCTCATTGGGTAAACATTCTAGCTGTCGATCGATCTCCTTTGCTGCTAGCATTTCAATCATCTCGCGATCCAGCAAAATTCGTTCCTTGTGCAATATAGTCATCAGTTCAACCATATAAAAAAGCCAAATCAAACAACAGACTTTAATTCTTAGACACGTAGTTGGACTATAGCTCTTTTTTCTATACTTTGAGGGCTATAGCAACAACTACGTACCTTTATTTAGTGTATCATTTGCCTAAATCCTGTATCGAATTCAAAGCTTTCTGCTGCTGTCGGCGCTTGTACTTACCAGCAACAGCAAAAGCACCAAAAACAGCACTCCCAAACATAGTTACTGGTTCTGGTACAGGTTCCCCAATCCCGCCACGCATCTCAAACAGATTATCATCATAATCTCCATCTCCACCCCCAAGCATATCTTCAAACCCAACATAAGCCAAGCCTGGCGCTGCGAAATTTACATTGGCATGAGGTAAGCGATCGCGATTACGAGAACCCGGCCCTGTCATAAATAAATTTTGGGTATCTTGAACAAAAATACCAAAAATAATTTCCAGTCCCCTATCAAAACCTCCAATATTCCTCACCTGACCAACATCGTGATTTGTAGCAATAAATCCCGCATACTTTAAACTAGGAACCAGCCAAAAAAGCGTGCTAGTATAACCAGCAGTCGCGGGTAAAACCTTGACTTCGATATCTTCACCAGTTGTCAAAAGCATCCCTCCCAAACTACCAGATACGTAGGGTATTTTAGCCTCGCGGTCGACCCAATCATTCATTTGCGCGATCTGGACAGAAGTAATTCCGTAAGGTGCCAGTTCTGCTTGTAAACTGTCTAATTCCTTTAACTCGAATCTTGTTAAATCGAAAGCTCCTGCAATACTAGGAGTCCCTAAAATAGCACCTGCTAATCCCCATGCAGCTAGCATTGACAAGTTCTTGAAAACATTCATGCACCCAATCTCCTGAATTTTCAATAGTAGACCTGAAACAGGACTTACCCACTGACTACGATTTACTGTCATTGCGAGTCAAGCTTGATCGCAGTTGCGAGGGTACGAATCAATCCCAAACGCTTGCTAAACGCTTACAATGCGTAAGTCCTTTGCAATTTAGAGCGCGATCTCGCCCTAAACAGTAGTCAAGCAAGGTAAGTACCACCTCTTATTGATCTTTCTGGTAATTACCCAATTTTTTATGCAAAACTCACAAACTTTTTTTCCGCACCACTCAATGTAAAGGTTTGTAACATTTTCAGCGTGAATGCGTAAAAACTTCCCTCAGCCCCAGATACATATACATAGAGTTCTTCCTAACAGGGCTTACACAACTATCCCCCTTAAATCAGCTTGTAGAATGCGTCAGACAAAGTTACTTAACGATTATTGAGGGTTTCGACTTCTGACGCACCCTACGAATTATGCCAGTTGCGTAAGTCCTATTTACGATTGTTTTACGATTGTATAAACTCGCTTTCTGGCATATAGTAAGTCTATGCTTCAAACCAAAACTCACAAAATCAGGGACAACTGCATGGAGACGGGAAAGTGTGAAAATCCTCCACCATCTGATGATATCCATGAAAAACTCAAACAACTCGCCCTAGAAGCCAAAAGACATCCACCTCTAAACCGCAAGCGCCAGCTAGCGTTAAATCAACTTGCTAGAGAACTTTACCAACTGAAAAAAATCAAGTCCAATTTACTCATTCATCCCCCAAGAGGAAACTGGTCGCCAGGAATTTACGACGAACTTTATCAGGAAGCATTACAGAAAACATACTTTTACGTTTGCCAAAAAATCGACAACTACAACCCACAGTACCCAGTCATGGTGTGGGTAAACTTTACCCTAAAAAACCGTTTTAGCGAAGTTGCAAAGGAATATAGAAATCGGTCTATATCGAATAAAACTCGATCTATATCGATTTTATCTCTAGATGAGTTAGACCAATATATCTCGGCAGAAGAGCCATCTCCTGAAACACAATTGGTACAGCAACTTCACGAATTTCTCGAAGAAGACCCGGAAAATCTGTTTAAATGTGTCCACATCAGGAACCATCCTGAAGCAAATTTTCAATTCTTAGCGATTGCTAAATTTGTTGAGGCTAAAACTTGGCAAGAAATTTCTGACGAGTTAGGGATTGGCATCCCGGCTTTATCTAGCTTTTTTAGCCGGAGATTGCAGAATTTTCTGCCATATTTCCAGAAATACTTACAGGAGTAGTTAACTCAAAAACGAGATAAAATATGCAACCAATCACCGAACCATTAACCTTTACAGTTCCACTCTCCTTCGAGGCCCATACCCTCGCTCAAGATTATTGCCAACAACAATCTAATCCCCAAAAAGCTAAACAAGTTTATCTCAATACTTTAGCTGTATATGCAACAAACTATTACCTACAGTGCATGGGATTTGAGACAAATTGGGAAGCCAGCAATAGCCGCATACCACTAATGGTTAAACTGTTAGATATCGCTGATTTAGACATAAATCAATTAGGAAAAATTGAGTGCCGTCCCATTTTGCCAAATGCAAAATCTTGTCAAATTCCCCCGGATGTTTGGCAAGACAGGATTGGCTATGTAGCAGTACAAGTAGACCAATCTCTTAAGGAAGCAACCTTATTAGGATTTACCGAAACAGCCGCCGCAGAAATCCCCCTTGATCAACTGCAATCTCTAGATGATTTTCTCTCTTATCTCAGTCAGAGTCAGCCGCAAAAAGTTGTGAACTTTAGCAACTGGTTTCAGGGAACCTTTGAGGAAGGATGGCGAACAATTGGAGAGCTTTTAAACCTGACACAACCTGAATTAGCCGTTGGCTTTAGAAATGCAGTATCCATTGTGCGAGGCCAAGAAATTGACTTAGGGATGCAACTTTCAGAGCAGAAACTAGCATTAGTCGTTAGCATACCGCCCGAAGCTAGCTCAGAAATAAATATCAGAGTCAAAGTGCATCCAATGGGAAGTCAAACTTACTTGCCAGAAGGAGTCAAATTAATCATCTTAGATGAATTGGGAGACGCGGTTTTAGAAGCAAAATCAAGGGAAGCCGATAATTTTATCCAATTAGCTTTTAGTGCTGAAACTGGAGAATCGTTTAGCGTTCAAGTTGCCTTAGAAGCAGCGAGTATAAGGCAAGATTTTGTAGTGTAATTTAATTGGTTTACTAAGTAGATGGATACAATTAAACGTAATTAAACGTAGGTGGGCGCTCGCTGCAAAAAGACTTGTAACTCATAGCCATAGATGGTTTCGACAAGCGCCCACCTTACAAT
>DATGYA010000252.1:0-2563 GCA_035298405.1 Kamptonema sp.
CCCCACTTTCAAGTCAGAAGTAAGAATTTTTTTCGCTCCTTTGTCCCGCCATAGTTTATAGCCCATTTTTCTACTGTTAGCACAGTAAATTACTCGCCCTTAATTTTGAATTGGAAATTCAAAAACAGCTAATGTCGGTTATGGTATCGTAATAGCATCCAAAAGCGTTGCAAGTGAAACTTTTCCCGAACGGCCAGCGCTCATGAAAGCCCTAGTGCAAGACGGCAGAAGTTTTCCACCAGTGGTGACGGCAGGGGGCAGGGGGAAATTAAGAATGAAACTGGTGAGTTATTTTTGCCGCGCTGCACTAAAGATATGCTTTAGCAAACTCATGGAAGCAAGCAGGGGTAAAGTATATCTGTAATTACCGATTTGCCTCCAGAAAAGCCCCGTCAATTTATAATGGCGACGCCTGATTTTATGGAAGGGTAGGAGCCGTTTGAGGGTGTTTTCCTGGGTAGTAAACGAATGCTGCACGACCTTAGAACGGAATTCTGCCAAAAATAACTTTCAAAAATCAATGGAGGCTACACCTAATGTCTATGCAATATTCAATCGAACAAATCCCCGTTAACCTCAATAAAATTATTCAGGAAATCGAACAAGGTGAACCCATCGAAATTATAAGGCAAGGTCAACAAGTTGCCGTGATTCTTTCCGCAGTAGAATACAAACGGCTGCTGAATAAATCCCCAGATTTTTGGCAATCTCTCCAACAATTTCGCCAAGAGATTATCTCTGAAGGCATTGAAATTAACCCCGATGAAGTCTGGAAAGATGTCCGTCACAAGTCTCCCGGACGTGAGGTATAGCAGAAGGCAGAGGGCTTTTATGCAGAAGGCAGAAGGGAAAAGCTTTATCGATAAGGGTTTTAGCACTTAACACTGTCCTAACCTTTGCTTCGATTGCTATAAATTTGTGAGCCACTTCTTACTCGACACCAACATCATCTCTGAACCATTAAAGCTGCAACCAAATTTATTCATAACGAGCATACAGCTGGCGAATCTTTAGCTTAAATTGCTAAGAGCTGCTAATCCCACCAATAGCGCACGACAGGTAAGGCGTCTCCCCGGCGATCGAGAATTCTTTCAGCTTCCTGTGCGGTATATACTTGAACGTCATCAGCTTTCCACTCCTTACCAAAATCGACTAGCTTAAAAACCCGTTCGTCCTCTGCTGCGAGGACGTAAAGAGTATCGCAGTGGTGTCGGTACTCTAGGTGAGACAAGAATTTAAGGTATCCTCTTCGCCAAAGGTCTGGGTATTCCTCAGCGGTAATCACCTCAATGTCAGGCAGCATAGCAAAGCCCAGCCAGAGTTCTCGATTGGCGTAAAGATCGCTCACCACCTGGTACGGGTCAAACTGATTGAACCCGCTGTTGAGCATTAAAGCTGTCCAGAGTTCTTGGGGCGTGCAATCCCCTACAGGCGTATCTGCTGGTAGGGGAGATCTCGAATAACTATAGTTGTTGGCCCGAAAGCCTGGAATGGAATGGTGAATTCTACCGATCTGGGCTTTGAGTTCTTTGATTTGCCGTTGTTTGAGCAGGTAATCTTCTTTCAGGCTTCGAGTACGTTTGCCGATGTTGATATCGATCGAGAGTTGGTCTTTCAAACCGGGATTTAAGACATACTCTGGCAGAGGATGATCGTCAGCTGAAATCCAGAATCTGGTGTTTGGAGGTTTTGCATTTACAAAAGAAGCAACCTTGGAAGCCGCATCCGGATGGAGGTATTCCGGAAATGCGATCGACACATCGCACAGGTGAAGTTGGCTGAGTTGTTCTGCTGCCTCAATCAGGGCTTCAATGGTTTTAAGGTCAGGCTCCTGGATGGCATTTAGTTTCAGTTCGTATCTGTAGCCTGTTTGATTGCCACAAACACTCCTCTCAATTTCCACTAATACCTCCCAACCATTGAATAGTATTTTTGTACCATATTACAAGTATCTTCACCCAGATCGACTTTTTGAGGCGGAATTCAAAATGAAACTAACCCAAAGATAGCCTTACTCTAACAACGTACTCTTATAAATAAAGTTATTGACAAAGAGTACTGCATTTGAATATATTGACAATAGAATATTTCAAGAGACGCCAGTTATGCCGCGTACAGCCACCGCCACCAACGAATTAAAAGCCCGTGCCCAGAAGCTTTTTAACTCACTTAAAGACTGTCAAGACCGAGAACTAATCCAACAGCTATGTAAAGCCGAAAGAGAATATTTAGAAAGCAAATATTCTCACAACTCTCTTGGCACTAAACTAAGCCAACACTACAACCAGCTTTTCCACTCCATTCTCCTGACTCAATCCAACTCCTTTGAAGACAAAACCCGCTTAGGCAAACCAATCCGCCGTCACCTATTCTTCAAACATTGCGGCTTTTCCAGCCAAGACTGGCAGCAAAGAAACGATACCAGCGACACCCCCGAAAAAATCATCAACGCCCCAGCAATTGACCCCAAACCCTACTTAGACAAAGCGGCTGAACTACTCCTATCAGAAGACCCATATCAATTAGGAGTAGGTTTAATCGCTGCTACCGGGTGTCGTCCAAT
>DATGYA010000253.1:0-2525 GCA_035298405.1 Kamptonema sp.
GTCCGCCTTGGGTAATTTAGTAGCTGGTGTCGCTCACGAAATTAATAACCCTGTGGGTTTCCTCGGTGGCAATATTCAACCTGCTTTAGATTACATCAATGATATTTTTGGATTGCTCAATCTAGTTCAAGAAAAATACCCACAATTACATCCAGCAGTTCAAGAGGAAATAGAAGCGATCGATCTTGAGTATATCCGGGAAGACTTACCAAAGTTAGTTGGTTCTATGCGAGAAGGGGTAAAACGAATTGCCGATATCAGTACCAGTTTGCGAACTTTCTCCCGTGCGGATACTAACCATCCGGTGGCTTGCAATATCCATGATGGAATTGATAGTACCATTATGATTTTGAAACATCGCCTCAAAGCTAATGAAAATCGTCCCGAAATTAAAGTAATTAAATCCTATGGCAACTTACCTCAAATCGAATGCTATGCCGGACAGTTAAATCAGGTATTTATGAATTTGTTGAGTAATGCCATTGATGCCCTAGAAGAGTCAAATCAAGGGTGCAAGTATGCAGAGATTGGCAATGAAATCACTGTGAAAACTGAACTATTAGAGGATAAAACTCAGGCAATAATTCAGATTAAAGATAATGGAATTGGCATCAGTGCCGAGGTGCAATCGAAGATTTTTGAGCATTTATTTACCACCAAGGGAGTAGGAAAAGGGACGGGTTTGGGATTAGCGATCGCGCGGCAAATCATTGAAGAGAAACATGGCGGGGAATTGATTTGTAATTCGACTGTGGGTGTGGGTACTGAGTTCGCGATTGTACTCCCTTTGAAAAAGTAGAGAAATTATCAATGAACTCCTTATGAGTTTGTTATATTTTAACACTTCTGTTCCGCCTGGTAAAATAATTATAGAGTCAATGGTGACTACTAGGCTTTAATGTATAATGGAGATTAGCTTGCCTAACAAAAATAACCTTTATCAAGATGAAACTCAAACGATTAGGCCACGTCGCCATTTGTGTAAAAGACATTGACAAAGCAGCCGAATTCTACCAAAACTTAGGAATGGAATTAGCCTGGAAAGATGCAGACTGGGCTTATCTGAAAGCTGGCGACGACGGACTAGCATTATTGAGCCCCAGCTATAACCAAGCAGGGCCGCATTTTGGGTTCGTATTTCGCGATCGCACCGAATTAGAAGCTGCCTACAACCAACTCCAAGCCGACGGTATACCCGCCACCCACATCCACGAACACCGCGACGGCACAGCATCTTTCTACGCACGCGATCCAGACGGTAACGGCTTTGAATACCTCTACGAACCAGCCTAGCTATTTTAGACAGTTAACGGTTAACGGTTAACAGTTAACTGTTAACCGTTAACTGTTAACCACCCTGCTAAATTTCCATTACTAATTCCCCCTTCCCATCAATCACTTCGCCAATCCGATTGGTAGCAATATTCTGGGATGTAAACCATTCGATCGCCTGTTCCACACCCGTTGGCGAAACTAAAAGCACAAATCCAATCCCCATATTAAAAGTGTTAAACATCTCCGCCCGACTCACTTCTCCAACTTGGGCAAGCCAGTCAAAAATTGGCAAAACTTGCCAACTTTCAACATCAATTTTTACCGATTGATTTTCCCCCAAACAACGAGGTAAATTTTCTGGCAAGCCGCCACCAGTAATGTGAGCCATACCCGTAACTGGCAAACCGCTTCTTAAAGCTTCTAGGACAGGTTTAACATAAATTCTAGTGGGAGTTAACAGCACTTCCCCTAAATTTTCCCCTCCTAATTCTTCAGGTATAAAATTCCAGTCAAAGCCGCAATCTTCGATAATTTTCCTGACTAAACTAAAGCCGTTGCTGTGAACGCCACTGCTGCTTAATCCAATAGCAACATCCCCTACCTTTACCTGCGAACCATCGAGTAATTTACTCTTTTCCGCAATCCCAACGCAAAACCCCGCTAAGTCATACTCTCCCGGTTGATAAAAACCTGGCATTTCTGCGGTTTCTCCTCCTAGCAAAGCACACCCTGCCAGCTTACATCCAGAGGCAACGCCAGCAACTACCCCAGCAAGTTGTTCTGAATTCAATTTGCCAGTAGCCAAATAATCTAAAAAAAACAGCGGTTCGGCCCCTGATGTTAGTACATCATTGGCACACATGGCGACTAAATCGATGCCTACTGTGTCATGGCGATTTAGAATCTGTGCTAATTTCAACTTTGTACCGACCCCATCCGTCCCGGAGACTAAAACAGGTTCTTTCAAACCACTAGGAACACTGAAATACCCGCTAAACCCGCCAAACCCACCCAAAACTTCAGGTCGGTGGGTGCTTTGTACCATGTTGCGGATACGCTGCACAAATGCTCTACCAGCCTCGACATCTACACCTGCTTCTCGATAATCCATAGTCCGCGTTTGTCGATAAATCTCTTCAAAATTGATAACTCATAACCGGCTAACGTTGCTTTTAAATTAAGCAAGCTCAGCAACAAGCTTTATAAATATACAAAAAGTTATGTAAAGATTTGATGAATTTTTAAATAAA
>DATGYA010000254.1:0-4312 GCA_035298405.1 Kamptonema sp.
TAAAGCTTTAGATGATATGCGCTGGTTAGTGAAATCTATGGAAAATCTCAATGTGGCTTTAGTTGTAAATTTTGGGTCAGTAGATATGTCGTTTCTCAAACATAATATTAATTGATATTTTAGGAGATTAATGCTTATGAACTCAGAGAAAAAAGTTTTTCCTTTATTGCCCCTGATGGGTATTTTTGGACATTGATATCTAACTAACGCCGTCATCTTAGCAATCAGTCCATAGATAGGATTTTATGGTCAAAGATGGCGGCGTTAGGAATTATTCAGCGGCGGCGGGAAGGGGAAACCTTTCTCCGGCAAGATAAGCATCAAAGTGATGCTTAAAGTACATCCAAGAACTCATATCTTCTGTGTCTAATTGTGCTTGAGGTGCATCCTTATACAAAGGAATATGGGTGTTAATTTCATCTTGCAGCAATTGTGGCAATTCCTCAAAACTGTTGACTTTTAAACCAGTAGCACTGTAGATAAGATTTCCTGGCTTATCTCCCATTTTCATCCAGGGAAGCCAGGGGCCAATCCTATCCCAACTCAGAATTAATTTAGAGACAGATACGAGTTCTGTGTTGAACAATTCTGCTGTAGGAACAGTTAGTTTAAATAACTCTACTGCTTGATAAGTGGGATTGGGACTGTAATCAATAAACCTCGGATCTTCGGCTAAGGGGTTGGGGTAGGATGGGAATAAATCAAACGCAAATGTAGTGATTTCTCCTGCGACTTTAGCGGGAAAATTGCCTTTAAAGTATCCTTGCACGGGGTTATTGGCAACGTGCATAATCGGAACGATTTCTCCTGTCCAAGGGTTCTCCCATTTGTGTATAATTTCTCCGGTATTGGGGTCAAGATAGTAGGTCAGTTCCCGCGAGGTAAATTTCCAGCCATTATCAGTATCGGCTATACATCTGCTTACACTTAGGCCGACAATTTTAAACAATCGCTTTTTGGTTTCGTTGGGTACAAAAGAGTAGATAGCACCATTCCAGGTGAGAAATCTGGATGTACCATCTAGGGCGCTGCGTACCTTAACCCATTCCTTGGCATCGAAATCTTGTGCAATGATCATTTAGAGACTCTTAATGTTTGGCGATTTTGTAGTAGGCTTTAACTTGTTTATTATAGAATAAGATTAAATGCAGCCGGGAAGATGCCTGCACCACCGGTAAAATTAATATGATGGTGGGTCATATTCCCCCCTGTGTCCTAGAAAAGGAGGATTTTCGATGTCTGCTATCCGTGACGAAATGCCTGTACTCGTCCGCCATGAAGGGGACTGGGTTGGTACATATACGCTGATCGATACTGAAGGAAATATCCTCGAAAAACACAACTCACATTTAACTTGCTATTTTCCAGAAGATGAGGAATATCCATATTACCAGATTAATCGATATAAATGGCTCGATGGCAAACGCGAAGAGCTTTATTTTCCGGCGACGTACCGAGATAAAAAAATATGGTTTGATACCGATCGCATTCAAGGTCAAGCCTGGGAAGCGGATAATTCAACAGTGCTTCTATGGTTCA
This sequence comes from Kamptonema sp., assembly GCA_035298405.1. Taxonomy (GTDB): domain Bacteria; phylum Cyanobacteriota; class Cyanobacteriia; order Cyanobacteriales; family Microcoleaceae; genus Kamptonema. The sequence goes on from DATGYA010000254.1 coordinate 1,540, forward strand.
TTTATAAAGAAGTATCGGATCTGCACTTGTATGAAATGATTCAAATTAGCCCTTGTAATAATTATCGCTCCCGCACCTGGCACTGGTTTAAGAATCATCAAATTTTTAGGCGAACTATGATTCAAGAAGAGCGGTTGCAATAATAGTATATTTCTCTAGTTAAACCTGACAGGAAAATCAATAATGAAGTTTATTACAAGCAAAGTTAGTCAGCGAAAACGGTTGTTTATTATTTTGTTTTGTATTGTTGCTAGCATCTGCTTTCCTCTAAAAATCGCGGCTCAAAATCCAGAGGAAATGCGGAAAGTTTACCAGCAACTTCTTGAGTTTTATCCGGCAAATTTAGCAGAGGCGCGAAGACAGGGAAATCGCGCGCAGGAAGCACAGGTTTTATCCAGTGCTGGGATAGCTTATCAATATTTAGGGGAGTATCAAAAGGCAATAGAATTATATCAGCAAGCTTTGGCGATCGCAAAATCTATCCCAGACAAAGCAATTATCTCTCAAAACCTGACGCTGATGGGAAATACTTACAGCAAACTGGGAGATTATCAAGGAATTAATTTTTTTAATGACCAGTTAAACCAAGCAAGAAGTAGTGGCGATCGCCTGTATACTAGGTTAGTTTTAAAAAGTTTAGGGTCAGCCTATGTGTCCCTACCTGACTATAAAAAAGCAATCGCTACTTATGAAGAATATCTACGACTGGTGCAAGAAAGTAAAGACAAATGGGAAGAAGTACAAACTCTTACTTTACTAAGCAGCTTCTATGGTGTAATAGGGGAAACTCAGAAACAAATTGCCCTCTTGGAGCAGCAGTTAATACTTTCTCAAGAAATCCCAAATATAGGAATGCAAAATTACGCTTTAATTAGTTTGAGTAGAGCTTATGAATTATTAGAAGATTTTCCAAAAGCTCTTGCCTATCAAGAACAAGCAGTACAAGCAGCACAAAAAGCTAAAGAACCCTCGCAAGAAGTATTTGCACTCCAACAGCTAGCACTGCTTTACGGGCGGATCGGAAACTCGGAAAAATTAATTTCCATATTAGAACAGAATGTCGCGATCGCGCGAAAAATTAATACCCCATACTCTCTAGCATTAGCTCTAGACTATCTCAGCCGCGCTTACGGTTTAGTTGGGAACTATGCCAAAGGGATTGATTTACAAAAGCAAAGTTTATCAATTTATCAAACTATCAATCAGCAAGCCAAAATAGAAGCTACCATCAGTGAAGTATTTGCATTGCAAAACTTAGGAAATCAACAATTTAAGTTAGGTCAACTAGCCGATGCCGAAAACAACTTAAAAGCAGGACTAAAAGCTGCGAGTAAAGTGCTTGACGATCAGGTATTAGCCAATAGCAACTTGTTATCTGTGAGCCGCGATGAACTAAATCTCAACATCCGGGAAGTGACATTAGATATTTACCGAACAATGCAACAAATTTTAGTCACTACCAACCGCACTAATCAAGCTTTAGAAGTAGCAGAAGCTGGTCGAACTAGAGCTTTTGTAGATTTATTAAAAACTAATTTAGGTGTTGACCTCCAATCTCAACGAATAACGCTACCCCCGACTTTAGACCAACTTCGACAAATTGCTAAAGCTCAAAATTCCACCTTAGTGGAATATTCCATTGTTTACAATGACAATGTATCTGTTTGGGTAAAATTGGGGAAACAGCGCTCTTATGAAACTACCTTGTATATTTGGGTGATTCAACCAACAGGAACTGTCACCTTTCGTTCAGTCAATTTGCAACCCTTGTGGCAACAAATAAAAGATGTAGAAAGTGACTATTCTTTATTAACATTATTTATTACCAATGCTAGGAGTTCTATTTTTGTTAGAGGTCGCGGCGTTCCTGTTGAAGATACAAAAGAAACACCGCCCATTAGCGGCGGTTCTACCAATGCCCGCCGCAAATATCAGCAATTGCAGGAACTCCATAAAATTCTCATTCAACCAATAGCCGATCTGTTGCCAACTGACCCCAAACAGCGAGTTACTTTCATTCCCCAAGAAACTCTATTTTTAGTTCCGTTTGCAGCTTTACAAGACACTAATGGCAAGTATTTAATTGAAAAACATACTATTCTCACTGCTCCCTCAATTCAAGTTCTAGATTTAACTCGCCAACAGCGGCAACGCCTAGGATCTTCTTTAAGTCAAAACCCACAAATTAAAAGTCAAGCTTCCCTTATTGTCGGCAATCCCACAATGCCATTATTCCAGCAAAAAGTTGGGGAATCTGCTGTGCAATTGCCTAGCTTGCCTGGGTCAGAAAAAGAAGCAAAAGCAATCGCCTCGTTACTCAATGCTCAACCTTTAATTGGTAATCAAGCAACAGAAAATCTCGTTGTCCAACAGATGCCAAATGCGCGGTTTATTCACTTAGCAACTCACGGATTACTTGACAACCTGATAGGCTTTCAAAGTTCCCTAGCTTTCGCTCCCGACAGCACAAATGATGGCTTTCTTACTGCTAGAGAAATTCTTAACTTGAAGTTAAAAGCAGAACTTGTGGTGCTGAGTGCCTGCGATACGGGGCGGGGTAGAATTAGCGGTGATGGTGTAATTGGACTATCTCGATCGTTCATTGCCACTGGAGTTCCGAGTGTGATTGTTTCTTTGTGGAAAGTACCTGATGAACCGACGGCAGATTTAATGCTTTCATTCTATCAAAATCTTCAGAAGACACCGGATAAAGCTCAATCTTTACGGCAAGCAATGCTTGCAACTCTGGCAAAATATCCCAGTCCGAGAGATT
>DATGYA010000255.1:0-15147 GCA_035298405.1 Kamptonema sp.
ATTAATCTGATGATACCAGAAGATTTATTAGACGATAAAATTGATAACGAAAGAAGCTATCGCCAGTTATTAGTATCGATCAAGGCGAGTCAGGGAATTTTATCGCTACTGATTGCTGTTTGCGATGATATCAACTTTCGGGAAAGCCTGATTAGGCGTTACGAAGGGGAACTAGAAAAATGGAATATTCGCCCCTATCAATTGAGACTTGCAAGGGGGGAACCTAGTCTGAGAAGTGCCATTGCTAAGCAGGTAGATACAGATGAGTATTTGCAGCAGAAAGGTAGGTCAGTTTTAACGGTTATTGGGGCTGAAGATTTATCATTTTTGAATAGAAATTCTGGGCGATCGGAACAAGATAAATTTTTTGGTTATCTCCAGTGGACGCGGGAAGGATTGCGGGCTTTTCCTTTTCCGATTGTGTTGTGGATTACTAATGATATTTTTGGGAAAATTAACAGAAGAGCACCGGACTTTTGGAGTTGGCGGAAGGGAGTTTTTCGGTTTGAAGCTATCAAAGTTTTTAATGCTTCTGGAGAGGGAATACTTCCACTATTTGTATCTGGATCGGCAATAGTAGATGTATCAAATATAAATAACTCCTTATTATCCCTAGAAGATTTGCAAGGGTTAATTGAACAAACCCGGAGTAGAAGTGGCAATAATGATCCTAAGTTGGCAGGTTTGTATAGTCGGATAGCGCAGGTGTATGAAGCTAGATTGGATCGAGGAGAATCGGAAGATTATCGAAAAGAGAGAGAATTGGCGATCGCGTATTTGTATCAAGCTATTGAACTGCAAAAAGAGTTTGGATTAAAGTTTGATTTAGTGGGTAGTTTGAATCGAGTGGGATTGATTTTTCGAGATCAAGGAAGATTTAAAGATGCGATCGAAGTGGAGCAGGAGTCGTTGGTAATTGCACAAGAAATAGGCGATCGCCAGGGTGAAGCTTATTCCCTCAATAATTTAGGCAATGCTTACTACTTCCTCGGAGAATACCAGCAAGCAATACATTTCTATCAACAATCTCTGGAAATTTCAATAAAAATAGGCGATCGCAGGGGTAAAGCTAGTTCCCTCGGCAATTTAGGCAATGTTTACAACTCCCTCCGAGAATACCAACAAGCAATACATTTCTATCAGCAATCTCTCGAAATTTCACAAGAAATAGGCGATCGCCGAGGTGAAGCTTATTCCCTCGGCAATTTAGGCATTGCTTACTACTTCCTCGGACAATACCAGCAAGCGATACAGTTCCATCAGCAATCTCTCGAAATTAAACGGGAAATCGGCGATCGCCAGGGAGAAGCTAGTTCCTACGGCAATTTAGGCAATGCTTACAGCCCTCTCAGAGAATACCAGCAAGCAATAAATTTCTATCAGCAATCTCTGGAGATTTTTCAGGAGATAGGCAGTCGCAAAGGTGAAGCTAATGCTTGGTTTAATTTGGGAAATATTTTACCAAATCTAAACCAAGAATCAGAGGCAATTGCTGCTTATCAAAATGCACGCGAACTGTATCAATCAATGGGACTTGAGGCTGATGTCCAAAATTGCAATAAGGTCATTCAGGAGATAGAGAAAAGTTTAGGGAACTAGGCGATTGAAATCGCTGCTACACAAGCAAAGTCCGCCTACGCGGACTAGAGAAATTCAACCCGCATAGGTGGGTTTCGTCTCTGTAGACGCGGTTTCAACCGCCGAGTCTGCATCAGGAATTTTAGGTTGGTTGTTCATAAATTCTATTTCCTTTTATTCCCCTACTTTCTCTGTAGTTTTCGGCTTAATCCCTCGCAAACGATAAGCTGTGACAGGATTGCTGAGAATGTGCTCCTCAAAAGCATTATTAGCAATATCTAGTAACTCATTAAGAGCATCCAACCTGCGGCAAACTTCCTGCCAACTCTCAACAGTTTTCTGAATAATCTCTGGCGATGGTAATTGTGGTTCATGGTTCATAGTAAGTCCCAATCTCTTTTAGTTTCTTTGACAGTAGCTTCTATGGCATCAGCAGTAGCCAGCGCTTCCGCTGAGCGAGCGATTTATTCCCCTACTTTTTCAACTAACATTTTTTCAGCCAAAGCCTCTAAATGCTTCTTTGCTCTTTCCCGACGACGCACATAAAGCGGACTATTTTGTAAATCTAATTCTGCGATCGCCTGTGCTAACTCTAACTTCTTATTCACATCATCCAACATCTGATTAACTTCGCGTAACCGAGCAACATTTCGCGATCTAGTCTCTGCATCAGGTATTTTTTTTTCGTTGTTATTCATGGTAAATTCCAACTCCTTTTAATTTCTTGAATACTTCCTTCTCCACTGTCCGCAGTCGGCTCTGCCAGTTCAATTGATTGATACAGTAATCTCATTGTAGCTAAATTGGCTATAGGTTGAGATTCAGCTACCTGCAACATTAGCCCGTAAATTCGATTATATAATACTCTTGCCCGTTCTGCTACGTTTTTAAGTTCCTCTAATTCGCCAAAAGTCTCCTCGGTTTCGCCATATTGCTCAAACAAGTTAAACTCTGTGGCTGTCGCCAAATTGATGACTTGAAACAATCGCAGCAACAACATAGAAGCTGTAGCTAGAGTTTCATCTGGTAAATTTGCCATTTCCCTTATTTTTAATAATTACTAGCTAACAGCATACTATGAATTTTAAGCACTACTAAAATAAGACTGGCTTAATTCTAACGTGCTAAAAAAGCCTTCCTAAAATACACCCCAACTGTTCCCAAAAAAACTATTATAATACCCAACACCAATCCCACACTCAACGTTTCCTCTTTCCCTAAACTAACTTGAATTTGCTCCCACAAAATCCAGGCAAACAGCCAGATCATTTCTACTTTCAACCACGCCAAAAGCGATCGCGCTAACTCATATTGCACCCGTGCATTCTCCTCCGTAATTGCCACAGGATAATTGAAAGTATGCGGATAATTCCCTAACAGTGCCAACATCACATCAAAAAAAGCAGCTACAGCGGGTAAAATCCAGATCGCTGCTTTGTCGCCCCAAGCATCAGGCCGCCCAGAGAAACCGAAATGTACGGGAATGCGCTGAGGTAAAGCATCCCAAGACTGGAAAATAATCCAGCAACTGCATAAAATACCCACAGCCCCCACAACCTCAAGCGCTAATTCCAGAGGCGATCGCGGAATGCTGAGAACAGGTCGCGAGTTTCGAGAGCCCTTAGTCATAAGTCGTCAGAGATCCATTAAGATCCATTAAGATTGAAGATAAGACTATTGTTTAAAATCTAACCCAATTGCGAGAGAAGATTACGATGACTTCCGAGGTTTTAGTTGAAAAGAAAAAGTTAGAAAAGCCGCCCCTAACAATACATACGTTAGGCGATCGCGCCCTGCGGCAGCCAGCAAAGCGCGTTGCCAGCGTCGATGACGAAATTCGGCTGCTAGTTCGCGAAATGCTACAAACCATGTATAGTGCTGAAGGCATCGGTTTAGCCGCCCCCCAAGTCGCCGTCCACAAGCAAGTAATTGTTGTTGACTGCGAACCCGACAACGCTGCCAACCCGCCCTTAGTTTTGATCAACCCCAGTATCAAAAAATACAGCGGCGAAGTCTGCATCTTTCAAGAAGGCTGTCTCAGCATTCCCGGCGTATACCTGGAAGTCAAACGCCCAGAAGCCATAGAAGTATTCTATCGCGATGAATACGGCCGGCCGAAAACATTGAAAGCTACAGAAATATTATCTCGCGCTATTCAACACGAAATGGATCATCTCAACGGCGTGTTATTTGTCGATCGCGTGGAAAACAAACTCGCACTCACCGATGAATTAGTCAAGCACAAATTTTCACCAAAGGCGGTTAAATCCCTATGATGGCAGGAACACCCAAAAGTTCTTTGTTGTTGGCTGGTTCCTGCATAACTGCGATCGCCGCCGTCGGCTCAATTTTTGAGTTATCTTCAGGAACTCCTCAACTTGGTAGTTTAGTAACTGGTATTATTTTAGCCCTCAGCATACCACTGACGGGATTCTTCTTCTATGCAGCGGTTAAAGAAGCCAACGCAAATCAATAGAATTGGTAATTGTTAGTTGTTCGTTGTTGGTGGTTAGTTGTTAGTTGCTACAGTCAAAGACAAAACTAAACCAAAAAGGTGTTGCAATTTTTCTAGTAGGAGCTATAGCTCAATTGTAACAAAGAGCGGCTAAAGATACTGCTACAAACCGTGAGAGTTTATTTGTAGATACTTCATTAACCACCAACAACTAACAAATAACAACAAACAACTAACATGGGATTTCTATTACAATTGTCTACTAAGGGTGCTTTGAGTCCGCAACCGCCAAAACATCAACTTTCGGAAACTAAGGAAGTTGCGATCGGACGAGAACCTAACTGTGAAATTGCCTTAGATTCAAACATTTATGGCATGGTTTCCCGCCGCCACGCAATAGTCCGTCCCCTCGCTAACATTAGTTTTCCTCGATGGGAAATTTGCGATCTCAATAGTGCTAACGGCACTTACATAAATGGGAGAAAATTGCAAGGTTGCAAAATCTTAGAAGTAGGAGATACCATTACTCTTGGTGAAAACGGCCCTGAATTTGTCTTTGAATCTCCTCTAACACCCGCACAAAACCAGCCCAAAGCAGTATCAGTAACTACCAACCTTTCTCCTGCTCCTGAAAAAGATTATATCACATTAACACAACTATTTCCCATCGCCTCAACGGGAAAATATTTAACTAAAAAAGCTTATTTATATCCGGGTATCGCCACAGTAGTTTTTGTAGTATTAATGTTTGGGGCCGTCGGCAATTCAGCCGCCTTTAACCTACTGTTAGCTGCCTATCTTGCAAGTGCTGCTTACTATTTTGTATATCAACTCTGCGGTAAACATAAACCTTGGTGGGTGTTATTTGCTTCAGCCTTAGCTACAGCCCTGATTTTAATCAGTCCTATACTCATAGGTTTCTTAGTAGTATTTCGCGCCATATTGCCTGGCCAACTGCCTGTAGAAGGCGAAGAAATAGGATTTTTTAGTTTCCTGATCCGAATGTTTTTCGGGGCAGGATTGATGGAAGAGTTACTGAAAGCTCTGCCAGTATTAGGAGCCTTGCTATTAGGAAATTGCCTGCGATCGCCTTGGCGAGAACGAATAGGTGTCTGGGAGCCTTTAGACGGTATTTTATTAGGAACTGCATCAGCGGTTGGATTTACCCTACTAGAGACCTTGGGACAATACGTTCCTAATATTATTCAAAATGCCACTCTGCAAGGAGGAGCAGATGCAGGTCAATTAGTAGGTTTACAATTGCTAATACCCCGGATTTTAGGCTCCGTAGCTGGACACATGGCCTACAGCGGCTATTTAGGATATTTTATTGGCTTGAGCGTTTTAAAACCTAGAAAAAGGTGGCGAATTTTAGGTATTGGCTACTTCAGCGCAGCAGCACTTCACGCTTTATGGAATGCTTCAGGAACAGCAAGCGTGTTATTATTGGCATTAGTCGGCGTTGTTTCTTATATGTTTTTAGCAGCCGCAATTTTGAAGGCACGAGCGCTTTCTCCAAACCGCGAACAAAACTTTGCAACTCGGATTTCACCATAGTAAAGAATAGAGATCAAAGCAGTGGTAATATCATCCCCAGAAGTTTCAACAAAAATCAATTTGAACTATAATAGAATCACTGAGTTTCACCTCTATTTCAAAAATGATCTAAGTCTTAGCTGCATTTAATCAGAAATAATGAGGAATCAAGCATGACAGCCACGATCCCAAAACTCGAAACACGAAAAACCGAGTACATTATTACTTGGGAAAAATTACCCCCAGATTTTCCCTTACCAGACGATCCTGTGGACAACATTATTCAGCCAGAATTAGCAATTGCCTTAAAAGAAAGCTTAGGAGTAGCAGGACTTACTACCGAGTCAATGTTGATTGCTACTAACTTCGGCATTTGTGCTACAGTCAATGGCAAAACAGTAGTAAAAGCTCCTGATTGGGTTTATGTTCCCAATGTTCCACCCCTAACTTCTGGAAAAATTCGCAGAAGTTATACACCTCATGCTGAGGGACAAAGTGTAGCAATTGTGATGGAATTTCTATCACATACTGATGGGGGAGAATATTCGATGAAACGCACTTATCCTTATGGTAAGTGGTGGTTTTATGAGCGAATTTTGGAAGTCCCAGTTTATGTAATTTTCGATCCAGAAACAGGAGATTTAGAAGTTTATCATTTAACTTCAGGAATCTACGAACAGCAAAATCCTAATGCTGAAAACCGCTATTGGTTTGCTGAATTGGGATTATTTCTGGGAGTCTGGCAAGGAACAAGATTTGATATCAATGCCTTTTGGTTACGTTGGTGGGATGCTGAGGGAAATATGTTACTTTGGTCAGCAGAGTATGCTCAGTTAACTAAAGAACAGTTACAAGCGGCTCAACAACAAGCGGAACAAGAACGAAATCGAGCAGAAATATTAGCTCAACAACTGCGTTCTCTCGGTGTAGATCCTGATAGTTTAGTTTAAGGTACAATAGGTAAGTAATGATTAGCTAAATTGCTATTTATTACTTACTTATTCTCATCAGAGATCGCTGCTAATTGAGATATAGCATAACGGGCGATCGCTAAACTCATCCTCGCTTGTTCAATCTCCGATAACTTTTCCCAAGATTCCACCACAGGAACATCTGACTCCTGTTCAGCATTTCGCATTGCATAGGCTAAAGGACGGGCTAATACTTGCAAATCTTCCTCTGCCCATTGAGGTAAAATCTCTAAGGTAGACTGAACCATTTGCTCGGCCAAAGATTGATAGTTAACTATTACCTGTTGAACGCTGTCAGCAATTTTATCGAGTAAATCTTCAGGGACTAAAGTAAATTTATCAAACAAAGACTTTTTCAGCGCTCTTGCTGACCAAAGTCGATCTAATTGAGTAAATAATATTTGGGAATTATGGGCTAAATCGGCATCATAAAGCCAATCTGAGGCGGCAAATTCTTGTTCTAAATCTGCAAAATAAGCTTCTGTATCAGACTGTGTGGGATTCCAAGGGTACGGAATATCAGCCTGAACAATTGCTTCTAACAGTTCCAACTCAGTCTGAGTTTCGGAATCTTGAAAATGTTGATGATTATTAGGTTGAAGGGTCATAATGCAATTCCAAGATAAGTTATGGGACAAGAAAAATGGGTAGTTGGTAATTGTAGAGCATGGAGTGCGAATTAATCTTTCCCCATTCGCTTTTACTCATTACCTGCTTAGCTACAGCAGCAATTTAGTTGGTTCCGCAATCAGCGCCAGTATGAGGCGAAGTTTTTGCAACTTCGAGGATGAATTCTAAGCTCTGACCTTGAGAACTGCCAAATTTTAACTGCGTTCCCGACTTTAGGGCAACTTCTTGGTGATGAATTCTTTGCCAGCCTTCCGGCCCCAGAATTAGCGTGCCATAACGGGAGAAATCTCGCAAAAAGTAGGTTGGTTCAGTTTTCCCGGTGGTGTCGCTGTTACGACAGAAAATCTCTGCGTGTTTTTGGGAAACCCAGGATTCGGAAATAGCGATGTTGTTTTCTTCTGTGCGCCCAATTTGGACGATCGCGCCTGCAATTGGCCAAATGCGGGCATTGTCTGTAACCGATCGCAAGTAAGCAATGGGAAGCGATCGCCCCATCCAAGTTGGCGAATTTGCCGGTAATTCAGTTCTAATCTCCACAACAGAGGTTAGTAGTTGCCCATCAAACTCTGGGTGCATATACAATACAGGCAATGTCCAAGCCGGTTGATTAAATTTATAAAGCGTTAAAAGTTGCTGTCTAGCTACTGTCACCGCCTGATCTACAGGCATCCGCGCCGCCATTGCTTGGGCGAAAGCTTGAATAAAACTCAACGCTTCCCTGTCTGCGATCGCATCGCGCATCCCCAAAACCGCCGGGACACCGTGATGGATCAACACCTCTGCCAAACTACTACGGGATAATGCCTGCTGTTGGCTAGAATTTGTCAACACTTCGACAGCGGGTTGTGCCCCCCAACAGGCATTAAACACCGCCAGCGTCACCCGACAGCGAACTAAAACTTGAGCTAATTCGGTGCCATTGAGGGTAGTATCAGGCTGCAAAAATAACAATCCACCGTCAGGCCCCGGCATTCCGTGACCGGCATAAAACAAAATATTGTAGGGTTGTTGGCCCTGTATCGTTCCCGCTTCTAAGCGAGAAATCAATTCTGCTGGTGTAGGTTGGATCAGCGTTTCCACCAAAGTAGGCGCGATCGCATCGGCGCGATCGCCATTAATCTCAGCTTTACTAGAAATGTTCAAAACCTTTGCTAACGCCGCCGCTTCCTGTTCAAGCTGTAAAGCCGTCAGAGGCAAATCTCCTCCCCCTTGTCCTAAAACCAGCAAAATATTTAAAGACTGACCGGGATGCAGGGTAGGCAAAGGTTCAACATCGCTAGTTGTGCGGCTAAATAACAATTGTTGACCGAGAGAAATCGCAGGTTGACCCGCCTGTGGCTGCATAATTTCCCAAGGCAAAGCAATTAAATCCGGTTCTCGGAGGTCAAGCCGCACTCGCAGCGGTTGATTTTGCCCAATCGCGATCCCTTTACTTTCGTGGAGACTGCCTTGAATTGGCCCTGCGATCAGCCATTGCCAAAGACTGATTCCCAAATGCTGCATCAAGCGGCTGCTGTAGCTGAGGGTTTTGCCCCCATTGGCAGCATCGAGACTAGGACTCAATGTTAATGCTACCTGCGGTGTAGCAACAGCAACGACGCGGGGCAAAGTTTGAGGGCAGAACATCTCCTGCCAAGCTTGCCATACTTGGGACAGAGTTTCTGGCCAAATGCAGTCGTGGTGGACGTATCCGCTGGGATAGGGGGCTTGTAGAACCCAAGCGGCAAAATGGTTTTCCGCAGGACTTTTCAGGCGTGCGATCGCAATACTCAAGCAAGGAATTTCAGGGCGCGGCATTCATTAACTACACTACCGACTTTGGATGTAAATTGTAACAAAGTTCTTTAGGCTTCTTGCAAAAATTGCCAATAAAGGTTAAAGCCGGATAATTTTCCTTCTTAGATAGGTGTTAGATTTCGAGTTTAACTGGCAGAGTTTAAAATTTTAACTGAAGGCAATGAATCTATTTGTTTTTGTTGCGAAGTTACAGTTTTACTAAAACCTATTGCCATTGACAACCCTCATAAACTACAATAAACTACATAGAAAATTAGTCGGATATAACTTTAGCATATTTTGGGGTGAAGTTAAGATGCGTTTACCCTGCTTAATCAGGTTGATTGATCGGTAACAGAGGTGAAAATTATTTGCCTCTCTATATAATGCTATTTTTCCTTAATTGCTGATGGGCTAGTTGTCGCTAGGTATGTTCCTACCAAAATTGTGATAAAAGCTAACAAATTATATAAATCTAGTGTTTCCGAAAAAATTGCCCAAGCAAGGATAGCGGTAAAAACTGGATCGAGTAACATGGTGACAGCAACGAGTTCTGAGGGCAAGCACTTCAGAGAATATACTATTAGTCCGTGACCTAAAACTACACTCAAACCTAGCCCCATGAGTGCTAACCATCCAAGCCAAGAAGAAGGAAATATGCGATCTGTGTTTGTTAAAAGAATAGGTAAGGTTGCGAAAGTTCCAATAAGAGAGCAGCATAAAAGTGTAGTAATAGTATCTAATTGATTTCGGATACGTTCGACCAGCAGCAAGTAAATTGCCAAAAAAAATGTAGAAATAAAAGCAATTACATCACCTTGTATCTTGCTAGTTCCATATAAGATATCATCAAGTCCAAGAATGACAGAACCACTAATACCTACTATGATGCCAATAATAAATCTACTATCAAAGCGTTGATTAAATAACAGAAATCCAGCGACTGTGACAAACACAGGAGTAAAATTATGCAGAAGTGCGGAGTTAGCAATGCTAGTCTGAACAAGTGACCAAGCCCAGCCAATTTGCGAGCCTACAAAGAAAATTCCTGTTGCTAGCAATAGTCCTACTTTTCCACGGATATATGACTCGACTGGAGCGATCTGATTATCAATATTATTATCAATATTAAAGAGTTTGTTTGATATTATTGGTAGTCCCTTAATCAACCCTAACATAATGGCTGCAATCCAAAGACGATGAAATATGACCGCGTTGGGGCTAATCTCATTTTCACTTAACCGGACTAGAATGGGAACAGTAGCCAAAATAGCTACGCCTAATAGTAGGGATGCGATCGCTCTCGTCTTGGGATCGACTAAAAAAGATTCTTGGGAGATTGTCAGTTTATTTGTCATTTTAACTCAGTTCAGTAGCAGCAAGAAGGATTTTCAAAGTGACAAAAGAGAAAAGAGAGATCGTAGGGCAGTTTAAACTATTTCTAAGAAACGGGCAACTCCAGAATATCCATAACGGCTGCCAGCGCCGTTTGAATAGCTCCCTGAATTGAAGCATGGTTAATTCCCAAGTGTTCCCCCGCAAAAAAGACACGAGCACGATCTACAGGATAAGTCGGATGCTTCCAAAAGCGTAACTTGATGATCGAGTTGAGTTAATTCATAAGCGCTGGTGAGTCCAGCAATTCCACCACCAATAATAGCAATATGCTTGCGAGAACCGCCACGATCTTTATCCTTGAGAAAAACTGGGTGACTGTAGAGTTTTACAAAATCAAATGGGCAATCATGTTCGACACCATTAGGGTGAAAGAACTGTAGATTGTGCCGATATGGATTGAATTTCCCTGGGAAGAGTGGCATATACCTATCTGTTAAAGAGAAAATGAATTACCAACTAAAAACTTATCCAAATCCGGCACATCCACCCAAGTCCCCGTCACATTCGATTCCTGGGTCAAATCCATCAATAACTGAGAATAAACCCCCTCTCTCAAAGCAGGAACTAATGATTTACCAGTATCTATTGCCTCTACCCATTTATCCACTACCCGCATAAACGGTGCAATCCTACCATCAGGATAAACTTGCGGAAAATCAAACCTTTCAGGAACTTTAATCTCAGCTAAAGCTTGCCCTTTTTGACTCCCCCACAGACGAAAACCGTGTACGTAATCCTGTTGATTATCGCTACCTAAAACTAAAGTTCCATCACTGCCATAAACCTCTACCCAATGTCCTCTCCCTTGATAAGTAACAGAACTTAGGCAAACTTGGCAAGGGGTTCCATCTGTTAGTTCTAACATCAAAGTACAAGAATCCTCAGCATCAACTGATTTTAATTTACCCCCCTCATTCGGATCTGGGCGCGTGGTAATTCCTGTTATTAATTGTCCCGACAAACGCCGCACATCGCCAAAGAGCCAGCTTATATAATCAAAAGTATGGGAACCGATCGCACCCAAAACACCGCCCCCTTTATCTTTTTGGGCGTACCAATTCCAAGGGCGAGAAGCATCAGCACGACTCGACACTAACCAATCAATTTTAATTAAACGCTTTTGCCCTACATATCCCTGTGCTAATAATTCTGCGAGCATTTGCCAAGCGGGAATGAAGCGAAATTCAAAATCCATTATTGCAGCACACCCTTTTGATTTTGCCATCTGGTACAATTCCCTCGCCTCATTTGCTGTCAAAGTTGTAGGTTTTTCCAACAGCAAATGCTTGCCAGCTTGCAATGCAATCTTTGCCATTTCAAAATGTAAGAATGGCGGCGTTGAAATCGCAACTGCCATAACTTCAGGCAAAGCAACGATATCTTCTATAGTATTAGCAGCATAAGGTATGTTGTGGGCAGACGCGATCGCCTTCGCTTTATCTAAATCTCGATGATAAACAGCCACAACCTCCGTTAGAGGATGTGCCTGAAATGCCGGCAAATGAACTTTTTGACCGAAGCCAGTGCCTACAACTGCAACATTAATGGTAGATGACATAAGATATTTATTTGAGAAAGCGGATGGTAAATGGGTAATGGTAAAACTCGCCCTTTTTTGCTTTGACTGCGGCAAAAATAACTAAAGCAAACGAGATTATACCACCTATTACGTATAAACCGATCAGACCTATTAACAGCGAAACCCCTATTGTAGTGATAGATGATTGAGCAGAACTGGAACCGAGCGGAGCTATCCAGCCACAGGTTACACTCGTCAAAAATAGTAAAATAATTGCACAAATTATAGTATAAATTAGCAGGGACAACTGAAAATTTAACGATTCTTTACCGTGAGCGTTAATAAAAGAGTTTTGATTTTTCTTAGACAGCCACACAATTAGCGGACATAAAATATTGAGAAAGGGAAAGGGAATAATAAATGCAAGTATCCAAGCAATAGAAGAGAGATGACACCACATCGCCCAATTTCTGGCTTGTTCATTGTTGTCTTCCATCATTATTCTTCTCTCCTCTATCTTTTATTTTTCGCCTTTAGTTTCCTCTACCCACTTAATCACCTCTTTACCCAAGCAAACATCATTCAGTAAATCAATCTCTCTTACTCCTGTAGGACTGGTGACATTAACTTCTGTAAGATAGCCGCCGATAACATCAATCCCTACAAAATATAAACCGTCTCGTTGTAGAACTGGCGCTACCTGAGCGCAAATTTGATATTCTCGCTCCGTAATTTCTGTCTTAGCTACTCGGCCACCAACGGCCATATTTCCCCGAAATTCATTGCCAGTAGGAATGCGATTTATAGCACCGATGGGTTTACCGTTCAGCAAAATAATTCGCTTATCTCCTTCTTTGGCTGCGGGTAAATAAGTCTGAACCATCACCGGCACTTGTCCTTGTTGAGTGCTAATTTCAATCAAGGAGTTGAAGTTGCGATCGCGCGCCTCCAAAAATAAAATTCCCTCACCTGCTTTCCCCCCTAGCGGTTTCAGCACCGCCGCTGCCTTTTCCTCAACAAATTGCCGAATCACCTGTTTACTTTGGCTAACAATTGTCTCTGGAATCGCCTCTGTAAACTGTAAAGCATACATCTTTTCATTAGCAGCTCGCAGCCCGCTAGGGGAATTAATTACCAGAGTTTTCTTGTTGTCAATACAGTCAAGAATGTAAGTAGCATAAAGGTAAGGAATATTTACTGGAGGATCTGTCCGCATAAAAACTGCGTCCATCGCCTCAAGCGCCTGTAAAGTGGGAGTTTCCAGTTCATACCAAACCTCAGCCGCCACCCATCGCCCCTCTACCAATTCTACTGGCTTCAGTGCGACCCGACTCAATAGCCCCCAAGCTTTGCCACCGATTACGCTTAAATGCTCAGCTTGAGTCACCCAGACTTCATGGCCGAGTTCTTGCGCTGCTTCCATTAATGCCACGCTGGTATCGTGACCTGGAATTAATCGGTGAATCGGATCGATAATGAATGCAAATTTCATTTATTTGTTAATTGTTAGTGGTTAGTTGCTGGTTGATAACGGTTAACCGTTAACCGTTAACCGTTAACATTTAACCACTAATCACTAATCTATACTAGCAGGGCATCTAGCCTACCTTGAGCTTCAAGGGCGTGGATGTCGTCACAACCACCTATATGTTCATCGTTGATAAAAATTTGAGGTAGGGATTTCCGCCCATTAGCTCTTTTGGCCATCTGACTCCGCGCTGCTTCGTCCCCGTCAATGCTGTACTCTATGAAATCTATCTTTTTTTCCTTCAATAGTGACTTGGCGCGAATACAGAAGGGGCAGGTTTTCCAAGTGTAAATTTCCACTTTAGGAGTCATAAGTTTCTCAAACATTAGCAATATTTCTTAATTTTAATCTTAATGGGACGAATCTGAAATAGCCTCTAGTTGGCCCTTATTAGTTAAATATAAATTTATTTTTGAGATTTTGAGATGATTTTTTTTATTTGAGCTAAGAACTAAAAAAGTCCCCATATTTGAGAAGACAGTCGCGCTTTAAATCTAAAACGTTACTGCTTAACGCTCCTGGCGGATTTGTTTCCGCTTTTTGGCAGAATAGATTATACCCACACCTGTCATCAAAAGGGCGATCGCTGTATTTGGTTCGGGAACGGAAGTGGAAGGGCGCATTTGAGGAGTTGTGTAGACATCCGATATTGTGTCGGTGGGTGCAGAGCTAAGTTGGCTGTCTGATGGACAGGAATCTGAAAAGTTTCCCGGCCCGCAAACATCAACCTGAGCTAATGCCGGAGGCGCGGCGGCTAGGTAATAGAACCCAACTGCGGCGGCGGCAGTGAGTCCGAAAGTTAGTTGGGTGAGTAGCTTAGACATAATTAGTTAATTGAACAGTTGCAATAGGGGATCTTTAAATACAATGCAACAGAGTTGCCTGTCAACAGATGAGAGCTATCACTGTCCTCTGTGCTTGCGATCGCCCACGTTCGGCGTGACACGAGTTTTTTTGTTCTTGACTGTCATCTGCATACCCTCATCCTCCCGGCAACAGCTCTGGCAGCACTTATATCTATTCTAACAAGCTGCTAGCAACCAAGGAGAGATTCATCTTGACCCTCCTCAGTTTTAATTATACATGGCTTGCCTGAAACTAATCCAGCCAAAATAACACTCGAAGTGAACGTAGATGCCTTAATCTTAATCCTCTCATCCTTAATAAGCTATTGCCCTCAGTATATCTACGTAAATTTTATCCTGTCAATTACCCCCTAATTAGACTTTAAGTATTACCTGGGATAGACTGCGTAGTGAATTAACTGAGCCAGTCTTTGACGTAGAGTTCCCAGTCCCAAGGCTTTGGCGGCTGAGATAAACAGGGCTTGAGGAAACTCCTCTTGAGCTTGCCGCAGAGTATCGCCATCTACGCGGTCGATTTTGTTGAACGCAACCAAGGCGGGGCCAGGAGTTACTGGCATTTCAGTCAAAATCGCCATTACAGAGCGAATCTGACTGTGCCAAGCCGGATGAGAGAGATCGACTACGTGCAGCAGAGCATCGGCATCGGTGACTTCTTCGAGAGTGGCGCGGAAAGCATCAATCAAAGAGGGTGGTAGTTCGTGAATAAATCCCACTGTATCGGTAAGCACAATTGGTAAGGATTCCCCTGTAACGGCATCGGCAATCACTAACCGCCGTGTGGTGGGGTCAAGGGTAGCAAATAATTGGTCAGCCGTGTAAACTTCAGCATTTGTAAGCACATTGAGCAGTGTAGATTTACCAGCATTTGTGTAGCCGACGATCGCCACTGA
>DATGYA010000256.1:0-5930 GCA_035298405.1 Kamptonema sp.
GAGTGCGCGGCTCAAACTTTGCTTCAGTTTTTACCAATTCAACTCGTTCTCCTCGATCGTTCAGTTTGTAGATTTCGCGTCGAGGGAGATTTGTTTTTTCTCCGACGTAAGACATAATGCCTACATTGGGTTGCTTATCTACTGTGATACTTGTGCCATCAGCCAAACCAAGTTGCATGAATTCCACGTTACCTTGGCTGACTATTCGCCAGAAAGTCCGTTCCAGTTTGGTCACATCGGTTAAATCAAGCTGATCCTCTTCGGCTGTCGCTACGATCGCTTTTCCTGCAATATAAGGTTTCTCCAAATACGTCAGGACTTGCAGATCGATGCGATCGCTCATTTCCTGACGCAACTGACTAGAAACATCATTGACTGCTTTCTGTCCATTTCGTAGGGACAGATAGCCAGTCAGTCCGACTGCGGCAAAGACTTGCAACACAAACGGAACTATTAGCACAAGCCGTAAAGGTATGGTCTTATTTGGATTCACGTTAGATATTGAGAATGGTGTACTTGGAGATTTACCGAAAAAGGTGAGCAAGCCCTGATGTTTTTAACGAGCGTTAATTTGGTAGTGTCCCAAATCTGTTGTATAATATTCGACTATATTGTATTCTATTATTTAACAGGTATAGTGATCTCAAACACAGTCCCGACGCTAGGGACAGAATTGACACTGATGCTACCTTGGTGTTTTTCTTCAATGATTTGCCGCGCGATCGCCAATCCCAATCCCGTGCCTTTGCTACTCCTTTTGTGGTAAATAAATGGTCAAATATCTTTTGCTTAACTGATTCATTCATTCCCGATCTTAATTATTAGCAAGAAATATATTTTTGAATTAATATCTCTATCTGCTCAGTCTGAAATTTCTTGGCTAGTTGCATAATTTGGTTGATAAAGGTCTGATAACTATCGCTCTTTTGACCAATTTTCTGAGCAGTTTCTGCTAATTCTTGGAGCATTCCATCTTGGGCAAGTTCTAATAGAATTTGTAAATCTGCCATGGGAGGAGCAACTAAATTATCAAAATCTAGGGCCTTATTGCTAGTTACAAGACTTGCTTCCGTTGCGGTTTGATCGTACTTCCAAGTAAGTTGCAGATGTTTGGCAACCAAGGTAAATAAATCCTCAGCTTCTACAGGTTTTGCCAGAAAATCATCGCCCCCAGCATCTAGACTCATCTGCTGATCGATTTGGGCTACAGATGCGGAGGACACAATCACAAGTAAATTTTTCAACTCTGGGTCACTTCGCAATTGTTTCATGAAAGTAAAGCCATCCATCACGGGCATTGCTATATCAGTAATTACCAGATCGGGTAACTTTTCTCTAGCTTTTTCTAGGGCTTCTTGACCATTTTCTGCTTCAGTGAAGGTAAACTTCATAGGTTCTAATAGATTGATCAAGACCGATCGATTCTCCCAGCGATCGTCCACAATTAAAATATGTTTTAGTGAACCTTCATAACCAATAATAGTGCATCCTTGACTAACGGAATTTTGTTTTGCCCAATTTGCAGCGATCGGTAGTGCTACCTCAAAGAAGAAGTTACTACCTACTCCAAGCTGGCTCTCCACATGGATTTCGCTACCCATTAATTGCACAATTTTTTGGCTGATAGCTAAACCTAAGCCAGTACCTTCTAATTGTCGTTTCCGATCTCCTACCTGCTCAAATGCTTGGAATAGACGGCTTACTTGATCCTCGGCAATCCCTACTCCTGTATCTTTGATTTGGAATTTCAGGCGGAGAATTTGTCGGTTTACCTCTAGCACTTCAACCTTGAGAGTAACACTGCCTTGGTCGGTGAATTTAATGGCGTTGCCCAACAGGTTAATCAGGACTTGACGGAGGCGTTTTTCATCTGCTTCTATTCCTTCTGGCAAGTCTGAGTTGGGTTGATAAATGAATTCGAGATTTTTCTGATCGGAGCGAACTCGACAGATTTCGACTACTCCTTGGAGGAAGGAGGGTAAATGTATGGCACTGGGGGCGAGGTCAAGTTTACTGGCTTCAATCTTAGAGATATCTAATACATCATTAATCAAGGTGAGGAGATGGGAGCCGCACTGATAAATGATTTGGACTCCATGACGTTCTTTGTCTTGTAGAACTTTGGAGCGGTTTAGGATTTGGGCATAGCCAAGAATTCCATTCAATGGGGTACGGAGCTCATGGCTCATGTTTGCTAGAAAATCACTTTTTGCTTGGTTCGCCGAATCAGCAGTTAATTTCGCGACTTCCAGCTCAGTAGTGCGCTCTTGCACCCGGTGTTCCAGTGTGGCGAAAGATTCTTGCACTTGCTTTGCCATACGATCAAAAGACTTAGCCAAATCACCCAGCTCGTCGTTGCGATAGTTTGGCAGTGCTTGCTGCCACTGACCGCTTGCAAGCTGTTTAGCCGCTTGATTTAACTGTAGAACAGGACGAATCACCAATGACTGAGACAGCCACCAAATCACCACTAGGGTCAACAATAATACCAAACAGAAAATGCCTAACGCAATGACACTGGCTTGCCGTTCGCTTTGAATGACTGAACTGGCATTTAGTTCAATCACTAATACGCCATTGGTACGACCAAACTGATTTTTGATTGGGGCATAGCCGTACAGAACAGGTTTACCTGCCGGACTTGACAGAATATCGGGTTCAACGAACGGTTCTTCTAAGTCTGCAATACCGCCTTGTAGCCCAGGGGTGATGAACTGCAAGAGGTCTCCCACCTGTGCACTGAAACTCCCTTTGTTGTTGTAATCCAACACAAAAACCAGTTTCCCGTCCGACTGTTGCCGTAGGGTGTAGATGTGGTTGATGGAGGGGCTGGCAGCTTGAATATTTTTGAGCCGTTCCTGATTGATTTTATAAAACGGCTCCTTCATACTGTCGGGTGTCACTGTCAATGCCAGATAATCGCTGTCAATTTGGGGGACAGATAGGCGCAACAGTTCCATCAGGCGATCGCGCATTTCCTGACGTTGGACGGTGCGGAGTTGCCAGGACAACCCTGTAGTTAACAGCCCAGCCGCCAGCGTCACTAGCAGCGAATAGGCTAAAACAATTTTGCGGCTGAGGCTTTGTTTACGCATTGTTTTTTCCTCTAAGATTCCAATCCCAAGCTGTAGCGATACGCTGTTTTTTGGGATTCCCGTCCTACCTGATCCGTAATTTTCTGCCAACCCTGCTCAACCCGCTCCATTGTCTCTTCGCGGCTGATTTTTCCTGCCATGAAATCTGTCAGTGCTGGATCAAGAACTTCCAATTGATAACGTTTGGCGTGGGGTAATTTCATATCTAATGCCATATTAGAGTTGCTCAAGGTAATGCCAATAGCTCCCAAATAATTATTGGTTACATCTGTTGACATTCCAGACTGAATCCAGGGCGCTACGTCCTTAAACTGCGAAACTCGGTAGGGGTTAAACCCGGTGGGACCAATCGTCACATCTACGTTGGACTGAGCAGGCTGACTTATATAGGACAGAAAGGCATAGGCAGCGTTTTTTACGTCGGGTGCTGCTTTGGCAGAAATGACTCCGGTGTAGCCCAGGTTAGCTGCGAAAGGGGCATGATTAATTCCGTCAATGGCGTAGGGACAGACGAACTTATCGCAGACCGTTAATTTGCCCGTAGTGCGATCGAGAACTTTGGGACTCCCTGGGAGCATGGCTGCCCCAACCTTATTTATTACTTTTGAAAGGGTTGGATCGATTACCAGTACTGGAATGTCTCCCCAGTCGATCGACAAGGCACACCGCCCAGATAGAAACACTTTGCGTGCCTCAACAAATTTCAAGTTGGCATCATCAGGTACCCCATAGGCCATCGTTTGTTTGTAAATATCCAAAGCCTTGGCAAATGCCTCGTTTTTTACCAGTGGTCTCATGGTTTCCAGATCAAAAAATGCCCCCTGCCCTGTGCCTTTGGATTGTAGATAGGATGTGAGGATAGAATTAAACATGAAAAATCCGATATGTCCCGGCTCTTTGGCAATACAAGAGCCATAGTCTGGGGTTCCATCCCCATTCAGGTCTTTACCATGAAAGCTTTGAGCTACTTTCAAATAATCATCCCAAGTGAGGGGCGGTGTTAATCCAGCTTTTTGCAGCAAGTCGGTGCGATAGTACAGTAGATGATAGTCTCCATCTACCGGGATACCGTAAATGCGCTTATTGTGAATGGCATTGGCATTGCGAAAGAATGGTGCAATGTCTTCCCACTGCAACGCTGCATCAGCCTCGACACGAGCGGTTAAATCTTCCAGATAATTAGCATTCACAAAATCAATTAACCACTGCGGCATAGCCACCGCCATGTCATATTTAGGAGATGCACTCGACCAGTCGGCTTGCAACATATCATAGACTTTGCCAAAGTCGTGCATCGTCAAATTGACTTTAGCTCCTGTCAGCGATTCAAACTCAGGAATTCGTCGTTCTACCCCTACACCAATTACGCCTGAACGAGTGACAACATTGACCGTTATGCCGTCAAAGCGCTGTAGAGGGGCTGTAGCCGGGGAAATCGTTTTTGTGGATTGAGTAGAGGTATCTGGGGATACATTGGCTTGGAACAGGTTGCATCCGGGAAGAGAAATACTGAACCACAGTGCTATCAGCAGTATTGTTAGATACTTAAGGGGTTTACTGCCGGCGCGTAAATGTTGGCGGGATGAGATGTTCATATCTAAATTAACCCTTTTAATAAGTACATTCGGTTGGCTTGGTACATCTCAGATGAGGTTTAATTTCCAGATGAGGTCATAACAGTCGTTACTAATGTTACGACGTTGACACTGAACCATCAAAAATTGATACACTATCCCAGAAACGTTATCTACTCGGTGATGGAAGCGGAAGAATATCTTAATATTTTTGTATTGTTCGCAGAAAGATGGTGTGATCTAGCAATGAATATTATGTGATCTAAAAACTGTTACAACATCTCAGATTTGTTAGGTGAAAAACTCTATCAAACGCTCCTATAACTAGGGCATAGCCATTAGAGCTAATATATTTTGTTGATTCTATATGTCAACTCCTAAGTAAATTAAGTATGTATTTCTACGCAAAATTAGGACTGATTTCCTTACTTATACAAAATAAAACAGGTAAAAATATCAATCGCTAACTCAGTATTTTCTAGGGCAGAGTAATAATAAATTCAGTCCCTTGACCTAATTTTGAGTTGACACTGATGGTTCCCTGATGTTTTTCTTCGACTATTTGCCGAGCGATTGCCAATCCCAATCCCGTGCCTTTCCCTACTGCTTTCGTGGTAAATAAATGGTCAAATATCTTTTGCTTAACTGATTCATTCATTCCCCGACCATTATCAGCAATACTAATTTTCACCTGACGATTTACTAAGGAGGTTTGAATGGTAATCCGGTTTTGATTTACCTGAATTTCAGCAAAGCTTCGACCTGTATTTGACTCATCTAAGGCATCGATCGCATTAGCAAGAATATTCATAAACACCTGATTCAATTGACCGGGGAAGCATTCGATCTCAGGAATATTGCCGTAGTCTTTGACTACTTCAATGGCGGGTCGCTCATCCGAAGCTTTCAATCGATATTTGAGAATTAAGATCGTGCTATCTATCCCCTCGTGGATATTGAATGGCACTTTGTAGTCTTTGTCAGCCCTAGAAAAGGTGCGGAGTGAAGTGCTGATACTTTTGATGCGATCGCATCCCAGTTGCATCGAGTCGATGATTTTGGGCAAATCTTCGATGATATAGTCGAGTTCGATATCTTCGGCATGGTCGGCAATATTGGCAGCAGGTGCTTGAGTGCGATACAAATCTAGATGTTCCGTTAAGTCTTGAACTGTGCGTTTGGCTTCATTCAAATTGCCAGCAATAAAGCCAACAGGGTTATTAATTTCATGAGCAACGCCAGCAACTAAGTTACCCAAAGC
>DATGYA010000257.1:0-14097 GCA_035298405.1 Kamptonema sp.
GAAGCCTTGAATTCCATCAGCCGATCGTAGACTGAAGAAGGAACGTAGCCAGAAACTTTGGGATTTTCGGTCGCCATTGGCTTTGACCTCAGTAGTTCATTCATGGACTACTTTAAGTATACCATCAGTGAACCACCTATAGACCACTAAACTCAGCCCCGTGCGAATGGCGATCGCCACGCTTGTAGACCACCTGTAGACAATTAGTAGACTACTAGACCCTGCTATCAGGTCGATTTGGACTATGTGAACTACCAGTAGATAAAAAGTGAGCTACCAGTAACCTGACCAAGCAAAACCCCCATGCCGCTTAGGGTGAGACAGGGTAAGCCACCAGTAAACTACTGATAAACTACTGTGTCAGGAAGTCAGCCATCAGATCGGGGATGGGTAAGAGGGCGGACGAAATTAAGTGGAATACTGGTGAACTACCGTTATTAGACGGTAGCGAACGTGGGATAATTGGGATTTAACGACGCTCGTGGGGAGGGGAAAATGAGCCAGACTGTCGTCCGTGGGGGTCTGGGTATGGGTATGCCCGGTCAGCCGCTGGCTCACTGCGAGACCAACGACCAGCTGATTAACCTGTGGTGCCACGGTAAGAGTCCCGAAACCTCTGAGGCATATAGACGCGATCTTAGCTATTTCCTGGCCTTTGTGGGTAATAAGCCGCTTTGGGAAGTAACGCTCAATGATGTGCAGGAGTTCTCAGACGCTCTTTCTTTGAAGAACTATGCTTTGGCTACTATCAGGCGTAGGCTCTCAGCTGTCAAATCCATTCTGAGCTTTGGTCACAAAATTGGCGTTTTGCCAGTCAATGTCGGATTTCCTTTGATTGTCCCCAAGCCAAAAGATAAGCTGGCAGAGCGCATTCTCTCGGAGTCGCAGGTCTTAACGATGATTGCAATGGAGCCGAATCCTCGCAATCAGGCGCTGCTCAGGTTTTTGTACGCTACGGGCATGAGGGTTGAGGAGCTTTGCCAGCTGCGGTGGAGAGATTTGCAGCCAGGAAGCGCTGGTGGGGGCCAGGTTACAATCTACGGCAAGGGTGGCTTAACTCGCACTGTGGTTTTCTCAAAGGAGACGTGGGAACAGGTTAAGGCGCTGCGGGGAGATGCTGGGTGGGATGAGCCTGTGTTTCGATCGCGAGTACGCAGCCGCGATGGTAGCCACCACTTGAGCGATACCCAGGTTTTACGGATAGTGAGGACTGCTGCCGAGCGGGTGGGAATTGACTTGAAGGTTAGCCCCCATTGGCTCCGTCATTGTCATGGAACCCATGCAGCCGATCGGGGGGTGCCTTTGCATCTGATCCAACAGACGCTGGGCCATGCCTCTTTGACTACTACCAGTCGGTATCTTCACGCCCGTCCCAAGGACAGTTCGGCGATGCACCTGGCGGTTTGATGGACACCTATAGCTGGCACCAAAGACGGACACGGCAACTGCTCTTTAAAGCGCCTATTCTCAACCCGAAAAATTTATCAGAATTGGGAATTTTCTGGGAATCCTAGCATTAGGTTTCTGCTTTACTTCGACTAACTTTGTAATTTTCCGAACACTGGAGTGCTTTTGCCACAATGACCCAAATCCCACCACAATGTAAAAATCTGGAAGCTCATGTAAATTGTTTACTGCGGTTGTTGGACAGGGAGCCATCTTTGAGAGGGCAGCATGATACTGCCGCAATTAAGACTTCCCGTGATAAGGCAATTGCTCCCAGGTTCGAGATTGTCTTTGCTGGGACGTACAGTGCTGGTAAGTCGATGCTGATCAATGCCTTGTTAGGGCAAGACTTGCTTTACAGCAGTACAGGTCATGCTACTGGCATCGAATGCTACATAGAGTATGCCAAGTCCTCAGAGGAAGAACGAGTTGAACTTACGTTTCTTAGCGTCTCAGAAGTACAGGAAGAGGTTAATGACAGATCTGAAACTCTGAAACTGAAACTAAAGCCTAAAGACATTAACATTACTCAAGAGGAGGCAATTAAAAATTTAAGGCTAGAATGTCAAAAAATTACTGGAGATTACAAAGGATCTGGCAAAACTGAGAAGGAAGACGAAGCAGATGGACTTCTAACATTACTAGATGGATTTGAGGAGAACGGCAAATATATCGACCCATCGAAAAATAAAACCTATGGGATGGAGGAGTTAGGTCTTTCCAAAGAGGATGCACATGATTATGCCCGTCGAGGTAAAAATAGTGCTGTTCTCAAGCGCATTAAATACTACTGTCATCATTCCTTGTTGGAGGATGGAAATGTCCTAGTGGACTTGCCAGGAATTGATGCTCCCGTGTTAAGAGATGCAGAATTAACCTATCGCAAAGTTAAAGACCCCAATACCTCAGCCGTTATCTGTGTAATGAAGGCAGATCAAGAAGGAGAAATAGAGACATCGGAAAAAGAATTAATAAGAGTAATACGGGAAAACTCAGGAATTGGCGATCGCGTCTTCTACGTCTTTAACCGTATCGACAAAACTTGGCGTGACCCCAAGCTGAAAAAAGAACTGGACGATCTGATTAGCGAAGCCTTCAATAATACGCGAAGAGGGATTTATGAAACTAGCGCTCTGCTAGGTTTCTGGGCTAGTCAACTCAAAAATACAAGTGAAAGCGATCGCTGGGGACTAAATACTATATTTAAAGGCGAAACCAGCAAAGGCTCCGATGGAGTTGAAGGAACCCCTTTATTTGTCTTGGAGTTCCTTGACTATTGTGATTCCGACAAATTACCAGTTGATAAATTTCCGAATATTGTACGGCGTAAAACACAAAGTAAAAATGAGCAATATTTGGAAATTATTAATCTTTATAATACCAATATAATTGACCAGTTACTTCAGGATAGCGGAATTCAGGAATTTAGCAATGCTATCACCCGTTACCTGACTGAAGAAAAGCGACCAGAATTATTTGTCAAGCTAGCTGGAGCTATTAGCGAACTCTGTAACGAGTTGTATGAATCTTACTTAGAAGAGCGCCGTCAGTGGAAAAATAAACCTGCCGATATTGCAACAATGACAGAGCGAGATTTGGCACAGATCGAAAAAGAAGTATGGGAGGTTGGCGAAACCTTTTACAAACAAATCGAAAAAGAGATTCAACAATTAGTAATGGATACCTGCGAAGATTTTAAGCAAGATTTCAACAATCTTCACCAGAAGATGCAAGATAATCTCACGAAGTTGATAGAAAACTTTTCTATATTAGATGCCTTCGCCAATACCTGCCGCAATCATCGTCATGTCACAGCACCATTGGTAGCCGTTTTGGGACAAGCCTTCTATGACATTGCCAATGGATTAGAGAATGTTTTGGTTAAGGAATCAGAAATTTTGATTGCTAGTTTTTTCCAACGCTTGATTAAGCGAGTACGCCAGCAAAAATACCACCGTCAGCTTTGTAATTTGTTGTTAGGTGATGATTGTGGAATTGTCCAAGAGCTACAGGATATACAAATAAAAATTATCGAGGGAGTAAAGGTATTGGCGAGTGCAGAATGTGTGTTTTATATCATCGAAAGCCCAGCTCTTTATGATTACGATGATAGCGTTTGGCTCTATCAATTCCGGGAAACTTTGCAAGAAGCATCTAAGAGCAAGAATGTTAAACGTATGGTTGATGCAGAACCATCCATACGGGAACTATTAGCCCAAGATTTCAAAGCTAAATTTGAACAAACAATCGAAGTAAATTTTGGCTCTAAAATCATTAAAATGCTGAATAAATATTTGCTGTCAATGGCTGAAAATAAACGGCAATTAATTTGGCAGCAGTCCGCTCGCGCTCGCGCTAACAAACGGCAAGCGATAGAAAAAGAGGCTCAAGCGAAAATCGATGAGCGTAACCGTAAGTTGAGAGAAGTTGAGCAAAAGATTGCCGACTATAATCAAGCAGTTGCAGGGATCAATAGCTGCTTAGAGGCTATGAAATTAGACGACTACAAGCTGCCTACAATCCCTGAAGAGAATTCAAATGCCACATCATTTTTCATTGACATAGATTCTGCAAAATTAAATAACATCTCACCAGAATCTGCTTCCAGTTTAGGCTCAGAAAATGCTTCCAGTGCTACACAAAGTTATACTGAGACAAATCCTGTAGAGTCAGATGACAGCCCAAAAGCTGGAGTGAGTCCCGATCCGCTAGTACGACCTAATTACCCGGCTGCTCAATCCGAAAGTTCCAACCAATTAGAGAGAGGAAAACTGGTGTATTGTACAGTCACTTCTGTTAAAGAGCGTGTTGTATATGTCGAAGTAGATCGTTTCAAAGACGGAGAGATATACGTAGAAATTAATGAGATTAAGGAGGGGTCATTACATATAGGAAATGTAAGTGAGGAATACCTTGAATCTCTTATTACTATATTTGAAGAGGGTGAGGCAATTAAGGCAATAGTTTTGGCAATAGACGATGGTAATGGGCGAATTTCTTTATCCACTAGGGTTCTTGAAATTAGTAAGGGTGACATAATTAGGAAAAAGAAAGAAGTGATGGATAATGCAGAGCAGCGCGTCAAGCGAGCCTGTAAAAAACTGCCTAAGCTATAAGCATTTGTGCAGGGAGGTATTTGCAATATGCCACCACATGAAGAGCCTAGAAGTATCTGATTTTATAATCTCTACCAGAAATATCTTTGATGAGAAAAACTCCACGAATTTTAATTCCGCCAAAGGTGAGGAAACTTGTTTTTGATCGCGATGGAAATTGCTGCAAAAGCTGCGGCAAGAATGGTCAAGAGACTAATCTTACGATCGATCACATCATTCCCTTAGCTCTTGGAGGCTCAAATGACATCAGCAATCTACAAACCCTTTGCCTCGATTGCAATAGACGAAAAAAAGACCGCCTTGACCCCCGGTTCAAGCGTCGATTCAGCAAATGAAAAGGAAACAATATATTTGTTACTTAAAAAGTTCCTATTATTATGTAACTATTAAAACTAATCCGAATCAGGAGGAAAGTATGGCTTGGTTAACAGAAAACAACAAAGAACAAATTAAGGAAGCCCTCTACCAAAATTGGGGTAGTTGCTTAAATTGTCCACATATAGCTCGCGAGTACGGAGAACGACATTGGCTTGTACCTCATGAAAATTTAGGGACTGTTTTGACGGAAATCGTAGTTGATCTGGGGCTTTCGGCAGACCTTGCCACTATTAATCATGATTTAAGTATTACAGAGCTTGATATCAACGATTTGGTTAAAGAGCTTAAGTTAAAGTGCCCTAACTGTGGCTCTCAGTGGACAACTGCCAAAGATGAAATAGGAAAACACCTTGAATATTTCCAGTAACCCATTCAGTCTTTACTTGATGAAGTTGCGTTCACTCTCCAAAGCTGGCTGATGGAAGCAATAATTTAAGGAAACAATCCGCTGCACAAACGCAGCGATAAACTCGGTTCAGGCATCACTTCAGCCGTTAAAAATGTAGGTCAATCTAATTAGGTATTCCAAAAGTATTGAAGATTTTTTCAATCTTTTCCATAATTAGAGATTCGCAATTACTGTCTAATCCTTGTTTCTCATGTATACATTTCACATCAGAAAGTCGTTGATATTCCCGCTTCAAATTAGATACACAATTATTGAAAATAGTTTCATCTATGACAACTTCTTTACTCAGTTTCATTGCATTTGAATAGCCCTCAATCCAATAGGAGCGAACATCTATTAACGCTTGCGATATATCTCCATGATCATCTAGTTTACGAAAACAAAGATAATCAAAAAACTGATTGACATGATTCATATATAAAACAATTCCTCCAGCAATGTCTAGAGCGTAAATTTCTGTTTTATTCAAGAGGTTTTGGTAATCTAATTCCATTCCAGGCTTACATTTTACGCAATATTTTTTGACGGATTCGAGATGGGTTTTATTATTGTTTACAGACATGATCTCCCCTTCAATTCTCAATAGACGATTCACTTGATTATCGATAATAGTAATCATTAGAGTAGCTATCTTTTTGTGTTCCTGTTTCCTCGCACTTCTTGCCAGTAACCACTGGGAAGATATTGTAATCAAGCTACCAGCTATAGTAAATGCTAGCTTGTCTTTAAACACCAAGATATATAAGCATATAAGGACAAATATTGAAATAATAATATTCCGTAGAATAACAACAAGCTTCTCAATATCAATATTCCCAATCATTCATGAATACCAAATTAGTTCATAGCAGATTTTAACTAACTTGTAACCTTAAAGCCTCTAGACGTGGCAAATTTACGAATAATATAAGAATCTGGGCTAACTTCGTTTATGCAAACCAAGATTTAAAAAAAGCAATCCACCCAAGCGTCCCCGTTGGGACGCGGCGGACTATAGCGGACATTGAGCGTCCTTTAAGTTGCCAGAAAATGCCAGAAGTAGCCAACATCTGCCATCTCGTGGCAGCAAAAGGGACTGTAACCGATTTTATGCGGCTATAGGTGGCAAGAAGTAGCAGCAGTTGGCAGCAGTTACCAAAAAGCGTCACCCCCGAACAGAAGACAGAAAATGGGTCTGTTCAGGGGTGAACGCGATCGCTTTTTTTCGCCGGATTTATTCAATTCTTCCCTCAGTCTTAGCTTGGTCTACGGCCTGTTGAAGCAAAACAACAGCCAGATTTGAAACCGATCGATTCTCAATCTTGGCAAGCTTTTCGAGATCGGCTTTTAGCTCTGGCGACAGATAAACACTGATTTTAGGTAGCTTAGCTGGCAAGGTTTGAGAAGTACCACTGTGGGCTAATATTCCACTCTTCATCCTACCCTTTTAACGTTTATTTCTCTATAATAGCTTTCGGTAGCTTACCGAAAGCTACCAATAAATTGTCAAAAGCCAGCGGCAAGCTTCCCAACTCTCCGCTGGCCCAGGCTCCATAGAACGAATACATAAGGAGCATATCTAGAATGCCACCTATTACTCTCAATAAACCAAACTCCACTGCCCCGCCTTCCCAATCGCGCCGGAAGCGGGGCGCTACTGCACTTGCTGAATTTCCACCGCTTCTCGAAACTCCCCCTAAATACTGGTTTGGCGACATCCTCCGCCACAAAGAATCCGGGGAGAAAGGGCAGGTAGTTGGCCTTCAGTGGTTGGGTACTGGCGTCCCCGAATGCTGGGACGGCTGGTACTACACCATCCAGCTACTCAACATTGACTTTAACAATCCTCACTTTCGCCTGCGCCACGTTGGTGGGGACTGGGCAGAAGAATGCGGACACGAGGCCGATTACGAACCAGTAAGGAGAGCGGGAGCTAACAAAGCATGACCAAGCAAGACCTACTCGCCCTGCTCAAGAAACTGGAGGGCGAAATTACCCAACTCAACACCGTCCACCAAAATCAGATGTCTGCCTTGCAGCGCAAGCATTCCCAGGACTTGAGGGAACTGAAGCAGCGGGTTAAAGGCATTTACCAACTGGTTGAACTTGCCTCACCCGCATCAAACGTTTCCTTCCGCCCACCTTCCACCGCCGAACTGACTTCCACCAACGGTAAATCGCTGGAAACAGTGGGAACTGCCAGCTAGGGAACCCACCAAACTGGTGTAACTTCCCGGTTCCACTTCCCGATAATACGCGGTTACACCACCGCTGTAACCGCGTATTCCACCCCCAACACTCGTAACGAACTTTCCTTAACTATGGGCAGACACTACCAGGGTGGGCGTACCACCAAAGTTATCCGAGTTCCGCTGTGGTTCGTCCCCGTTTCCAAGTCAGTCGTCGATACTCTGGATCGTTTCCGCGATCTCAGAACCGGAACCCTACCATCAATCACCTTTGTCCCCACCCAAGAATGGGAACGCACCCAACGAGAGCTAACCCAGCTACGCACCCAGCTAGCCCAGCGACAGCAGTCTCAGCATTCTCAGCTAGTTCAGCGCCAGTCGCCACAGCAGGAACCCGGATTGTTGGCACGGTTTACACAGTGGTTGAGCGAGTAAACAGGACTGGAAAAGATTCTCAGCCGAAATCAGCCGTTCCGTGAGATTATTTTCAGTGGTAACAATAAGAAAGTTTGTTTAGGAACCGTTGCAGGTAAAAGGAGGGATTTTCGACGATTTCTGGTAAGCGCGTCTCGGTACGAACCGAAGTCGCTTTGATTAAAAAAGTTGGAACCCCCAAGGTTTTACCGACTTTCAGACAGACTCTTCTTAGGTTATTTGACACAATTAAAAAAACCAAAAACCCGACAAGTCAGCCGACAAGTTCCCAAAAAAACAGTTAATAAAAACCAATTTAATTGTGTCAAATAATGTAAAAAAAGTCTGCTAGGTCGAACGGCCCACCCCCGGTTCCAACTCCTGCAAACCGTTACGCAGCAAGGAGTTCAGGGAAATGGAACGCATCTTAAAAATTTTTAACAACAGCCCCAGTCCAAACCTTAACCGCCATCCGGCCAGTCCGCTCACAAAAGTCAACCGGGGGAGGTAGGCAAAGAACAGGCATCGCCGGGGTAAGGCTGATGGGACTTGAGCTACTGACTCGCAGTTATACGTCAGCCACAGTGCTGGCCCAGAAGCCCGTGGGTGCGCGGCAAACTTTTATTTGGTTATCGCTATTAAAAAAACTTCCGTTAGAAATTATAGTTATACACTTATTAAAATTCAGACTGCACAGTAGAATTGCTTATATAGGTGGTGGGTCGTGGGCCAAATTATGGTATCTGCTGCGAGCGCTCGATACATCTGGCGGTGGGTACGTCGCCGTAGACTTGTGGGAAATTCGGACTATTTTCAATAGAAGAAGCCCCGACACAATTTACAAATGGCTCGAAAAGGGCGAAACTATAGGGGCGTTCCGGTGGTGGCAGGTTAGAGGAGAAACTCTCTACTGTCACCTGGGAAGCTTGGAAGCGGTAACTAGAGGGCTTGACTTACCCGAAATTCCCGGCAGCAAAATGCCCCGCTGGGGAGTGACCGCCGAAGTCTCGCTATTCGCCCTTCTTTCTTTGAGAAGCTGGGCAGTTGCGCTGGAAACCATCCACCAGCAGAACTTGAGCCGAATCGCAGCGAGGGCGACTCTCCGCGTCGAGGAAGACGAGCGAAAACTAGCTTCAGTACAAGAATTGCTGAAAGCTAAGCCAGCAGGAAACTACAAGCGCTCCGGCGAGAAAATCAAACCAAAATTACGCCCGCGCCAGCCTGAAAAGGCCCAGGATTCCGCACAAAATCGTCAGTCAAGCCCACCGCCAAAGCACCCAACCATACCCACAGAGATGGAGAAGCAGCTGCGGCCTCACGCCTACGAAGAAAACCAACACCAACACGAACTGAGCCGCGAGCAAAAACAAGCACTGCGATTATTCTACGAAATGGCGGGATTGGCAGTGCCGGACTACTTGCTATCCTCCTCTCCACCACCGGGGGGGTGTGAGGGTACAAATCGGGTAATAGGAATTTACCAGGCCAAATACTGTAAAATTCATCCCGGCACCAAGAGACCGATCGGCACCAACTGGAACAATCGCCCCTACGAACTATCAGCGATTCGTCCGGGGCTGGACAAAGGCGAACACGGATACGGGATTTTGTTGGGCTACGGAAACTTAGTGGCGATCGACATAGACAGCCTTGACGGGCTGGAAGCTTATCGAGAAATTTTCGGCCATCTGCCCCACGAAGCAAGCACTGTTAGCTGGACAAGCGGGAAAAGATTCAACGGAAAATTCAGCGAAACTATAGACGCTGGCAGTCGGATACAAGTTTTGTATCGCCTCACCGACTCCCAAGCCGAACAGCTTCTAGACAAAAAGTTTAGCGGAAAAACCGGGTTGGAAGTCCGGTGGAAAGGGAAGCAGTCCGTGCTGCCCAGTTCCCAACCACATCCAGAAACCGGGAAACCGTATCGCTGGCACCACGCACCAGACAGATGGGCGGTGGCACCCTTGCCAGATGAAGCGCTGGTTCAACTTATAGAGCGGGAAGCTCCTCCAGGGGCATCCCCTGATGCGGCTCCAGGTGATAATACCACCTCAAAGCCAAAACCAAAAATGCGCTCGCCTCAAGCTGGGGAAACTCAGAATAAGGGGCGATCGCACTCGCACTCAGAACGTGGGGCAACGGCTCAGCCGACCTCCGAATACGGTATTCGTACAATATCTCAAAAGAAAATCTACGTCCTCCCCAACTTTGTGGGCTTTGGCGCAAGCCAGGAGCGCATCACAAACCAATTCGATGCGCTGCACTGCGACGCGGCACAGACTACAACCAGAACAATTCAAACCCACCAGAAGAAGATTCTGGTAGGGAAGCAGGTGGTGCGGCAAACCTCCATCCCGGAGAGTATGGCTCCGCAGGCTCGGAAAGAATTGGGAGTAGGGATTTTCAAAATGTGGGGTAAAACCTGGGTAACGGAACCAAATATCTATCTGCTACCCAAACCCATAAAGTTCAAAAGCATGAGTTTCAGGGGCCAACAATTTAATAAGAAAGCCTTATCGATCGGTGGCGGCCAGCCAGAAAACTGGTTTGTGTAAAAACGCAATAAGAATTTCTTATTAAAGACTAATAAAAAGAGGAAAAGAGGAGGCTAAAGACCCGGAACAGGAAAACCAAACCACCACCACCGTATAACCGAAAAAAATTAGAATTTTCACTTTCATGGCCCAGAGATAGCTTTGCTGGCACCAGCTTTCATGCCGCTTAAAGCTGTGGAACTGGCATTAGAACCATAACTTTACCGTTTTGGCAGGTTTGGGGATTGAGCCTTCCGATTTTGGCGATAGTAACCAGCTTTCTTCCCCGTTACTACCATAAAAAATCTGATTTTTGGGATAGTAAACCCCAACCGCGACTTCCCAAAAGCCATCTTGGGGAATAGCCGAGATACGCGCAAAATAGGACACGATGTAAAGTTTTGTAAAGAAATCGTAGACCCAGGCTGAATTTTCGCTCTCTCCTCAAACCCCCAAAACTAGCGAAGCTGATATGAGCCGCAAAGTAAGACTTGGAATTCTTGCTCTGTAAGGGTTTTAAGGAATGGAATTCGCCTTGAACTGTGAGGGTAAACCATCTGTGAGATTGAACGGTGAAACCCTCACTCTGCATAGGTTTTGGCCATTACTTTGCAGCTTTACGCAGTCTCGCTATATTTATTTGAGGTAACTACTTATGACCGTACCCCCATCAATCATCAGGAAAAGAATCCTCCGGGTCGTACTCTTCCTCCTCTGATTCAAAGGAATTAGCAACAGGAACAGTACGCTCCACCTTAGAATTACCAGCCGAATATTCACTGCCATTCCTCAACGGCAGTCGATAACTTCCTGGCAAAAAATCGGGACGTTCCACCCCAAAATACTGACAGATATAACCGATATGAGCATTCAAAGCGTACACAATTTCTAACACGCAGCGCACCTCCTCCTCCCGGCTAGAAAACTGACCGCCAGCCCGATAAGCAAACGGCAACCAGAACGCCCGCAGCGCTTGAAACGTCATTTCACGCGGCGACAAAGTGCGGTTATTCCTGATATAATCCCCCACAATTCCATCCGGCGAATCCGCCTCCGGCTGATAGCGAATCGCAAACTCAATCTGCTTCTTAGACCTATCCTTCGACTCAGCCATCGTTATGCTACCTCCGTCCGTTGTTGCTCATCCGACTGTTTTTTCTGTTGTTCCTTCGCCTGTTTTTTAGGCTGCTCTTTTTGCTCGTTCTGCTGTTTGAGAAGCTGCTCTTCCACCAAGTTATCCACCTTGCGGCGCAGGTAATTAATCACCCCATAAACATCCAACAATCGCTCAGCCAAACCCTCATCAGCGATATTCGTTGGCAAATTCTGTAACTCCCACACAACAGGCGACTTTAATCGCGGTTCTAACTCCGGTTTCAGATAAGAAGCCGCCCCACCACCCACGACAATTTCATCTACATCGTGGTCTACCAAAATCTCATTTATCCACTTCCCCAAATCCCTACCAAACTGTCCCTGCACATCCTTAATTACAGCAATCGTATTTTCAACTTCCTTAACCTGAAGTTCCGGCGCTTCCGTCTTCACCAAACGCGAAATTATCTTCTTATCTGGCTCATATCCCGCCTGAATAATTACCGCCGTCAGCCGTTCAAAATTGTAACCGGGAGTCTTCTTCTGCACCCGCTTCACCAACTCAACAAACCCGTATTCACTCGTATATCCTTCCTGCACCACCCCCTTCTCAAAAATCACAATCGAAGCATTCCGGTGTCCCAACATTAAAACCGCCGTATCTTTCTTCTTAAAAGTTCCCGCCAACTGCTTACCGCGCAGCATACCCAAACCGCCGCCCTCCGGCTTAAAATCCAACAACCACCAACTCAGAGAAAGCCTTTCCCCGTTGAAATAATAACTGCCACAATCTGCCAGTAATTCCTTCAACTGATGCCTGTTTACAAACTCTCCCCAAGGCATTAAAACACTCAAAGCTACAGTCAACTTAGGCGGTAAATCCAGACGAGAACGCACCACGCCAATAGCCGCCAAAATCTTAAACACTCCGAATTCAAACTTCGCTTTTTTCAGTTCCGCACTGCCGCCCAAATGTTTAGCCAACCGCCCAACCGCTCTGACTTTATAAGAAACTTCAGCTTCTTCATCTTGCGACTTCTCCCTAACTTTTACCCAAGCCACATCTTCCGGTTCAACCTTCCCCACCAACTGCTGCAAGTGATTTTTAATTTCCGACTCCAACACATCAGCAGTCAGCGGTTCCATCACCAAAACTTTCAACGCACCGTTGCTGTCATAGTAGAATACTTTTGTCGAAGAACCACCCAAATCGATAGCTATTATCAGTTGAGGTGGACTGGATTGAAATAGGGTACTTTTACTCATTTTATTCAACCACCAAAAATGGGAAAATAAAGGATAAACGCGGGTAAAAGTGGCAATCAATAAGGATAATTAAGGTCAGACATGGGATAAATAAGAGATGAATCCCAAACCAGACGCATAAATCCCGACTTCGACCGCCATGAAAGCAGTCGCGCCACTTAAAAAACCCGGTTTTATCCTTAATAAACCCAGATTTACCTTAACAACAACTGGCTAATAGATAGAAATCACTTTTACGCCGATTGACATAAAAATTACCTTTCTAAAGTAAGAGCGCATAGACATAGTTTCCTCGCTATTGTGGTGTGGGGAGCAGGTTATGCCCTGTCGAACGAAATACCCGCTTCGCTCTCACTTCGTTCGGTATTTCGTTCGGGGCAAACCTGCCAGAGGGCGTTCCCCCCTCATGGACTCCCCCCGTCGATATTAGTTAATCCTCATGACACAAGTTCAACAATCACCACCACCAGAGAGGACAGAACGATTAGCATTTCGCGTCTCATCAGAAGAACTTGAATTAATCGACCAAAAAGCGAAAACTGTTGGTCTTACCCGCAGCGAATACCTCCGCGCCTGTGCCATAAATGCCAAAATAAAACCCAGACCCATCCCCCAACCAATGCCAGAACTTAACATCAAAATCTTCACCCAGTTAGGGCGGATTGGTGGATTGTTGAATCAAGCAATGAAAGCCGTTAACAGCGGCTTCGTGCAGAATATTCCCAGCAGTTACCTAGAAGAACTGCGAGAACTGCTAATAGAAATTCGCTCGCGATTGTCATGCCAGGGCTGATTGGTAAAATCTCCAAAGGTAAAGGTTTCGGCGGCGTAATCAAATACGCCCTAGACGAAGAACACGACCCAGAAATTATCGGCGGTACAATGGTTGGCTACGATGTACGCACTCTAACGAGTGAGTTTAAAGCATCCCGCCAACTCAGACCGGAAATTAAAAAACCCGTTTATCATACAGCCCTATCTTTTGGTAAAAATAAAGAAATTTCCAACGAATTCATGAAAGCAGTTGGCGACGACTGGCTGAAATTAATGAACTGGGATATCGATAAAACCCAGGCAGTTTATATCAGACATAACGATAAAGACCACGCCCACTTTCACCTCATCGCCAGCCGAATTCAATTAGATGGAAATTTAATCAGCGACCGCTGGGACTATTCCAGAAACCAAGTCGTCTGTCGATTTCTAGAGTCAAAATACGAATTAGAACCGGGAGAACTAACCGCTTCAGAACCCAATCAAAAAACAATAGA
>DATGYA010000258.1:0-2556 GCA_035298405.1 Kamptonema sp.
GCCCGACTGCGCTTCAATAATTCCATTGTCCGCTCATATTTCCCTTGGGGACGCACTTGGCGGTAAAGTCGCTTAACGGTTTCTGTATTATGGTTCAGCACGTCTGGTTGTGCTTCCAGAATTGCTTCTAAAGCTTGCCAATTACCACACAAGTCTGGGATTAAGACTTCTATCGTAGTTTGCGGCATTACCTCTCGCACTGCTTGAATGCACTGCCCAAACTGCGATGCACCACCGTCTGGTAAGTCATCTCGGTTGACGGAGGTAATGACAACGTGGTTGAGTTTGAGCCGTAACACTGCCTCTGCCAGCCTTTCTGGTTCAGTTATATCAAGCGGTTTGGGCTTTTTCTCAAAATCGATATCGCAATAGGGACAGGCACGGGTACAGGCGGGGCCCATAATTAGAAAAGTAGCTGTGCCAGAGTTGAAGCACTCGCCGATGTTGGGACATGATGCCTCTTCGCAAACGGTATTGAGAGCTAAATCCCGCAGAATTTCTTTAACATTGCCGACTCGTTCCCATTGGGGGGCTTTGACTCGCAACCACTCTGGCTTAACTGTCACGGCTGCCTCTATGTGCTGAAGTGTTAGAAGTTATTATAATACAACGGGTTGGGGTTTGAGGTGCGATCGTTCGTGTCAACTTAACGCCAAACCCTTAATCCGACAGAGGTTAAAACCCCTGTCTCAAAGAGCAAGTCCTCTGAAGAGGACTGAAGAAATGGTATTAAACTCATTAGTCCTCTTCAGAGGACTTTACTTATTAGACAGGGACTTTAGTCCCTGGCGGGGTTTGAGCTTAAGTTGACACCAATGGAGGTGCGATCGATTCCTACATTTTTTTGTGCGATCGGTTTGTTTGTGGCGATCGCGCGTGCTAGAATTTTTACATAACTCAATTCGGGATGTAGCGCAGCTTGGTAGCGCACCTCGTTCGGGACGAGGGGGTCGCAGGTTCAAATCCTGTCATCCCGATTTATACTGGCTGATGCAAACAGATTTTAGGCGCATAGCTTTTCTTTTAAATTTTTGTCATTACGGCGTTGAGTAGGTTTGTCTGTTTGCTATTAGCTGCATCAATTTGTTTTTCTAGGTTGTCGCAAAGTGCCATGAGTTGATCGATTTTCGCAACAATACGATGTTGTTCTGCAAGTGGGGGAAGTGGTAAAACCCATTCTCGTAAATTACTGATTCCAATATTTGCCTGATTTGCGCTACCAGTTGCACTTAAAAATATGACATCTTTTAATATTTCAACTTTTAATGCAAGATTTATATATTTGGGTTTAAAGAATAATCTAATTGCTCCTACTCGTTGATTAAAATACAGAGACACTCCATTTATCGGATTTTCTTCAATACAGACTGTATATAAGTAGTCGCGTTTTGCACGAGTTCCTGTCATAGTGATTAAAATATCGTTTTTAAGCAAACAATATTCTGATGTTAACTCTCCGATTGAATCATTAATAAAAACAGGATTTTCATTTAATCGAAGCAAATCTGGACGTATATTACCCAGTCTAAGCACTTGCTTAGTGCCTTCCATTTGGAAACTATTACTTTTGTAAGCAAATCCCCCAATAATTTGAGAAATATTACCTAACCTTACCCATTTCCAGCCTTTTGGAAGTTCATAAAGTATTTCATCAGGTTTGATTTCTGGTAAAGGCTTAGACTGTTTAATCTTCCCTTCCTTCACTAACCTTTGTTTCTCTGCTTCAATCTCCCGCAACAATTCACTAGCAGGTTGATCGTTAGGATCTTGCGGGACTAATTTACCCATAACAGCGAGTTGCAAGATAGCTTTGCGTAATTCAGTTACATTTTCTTTAACTGCATAAAGTTCGCTGAAGTGTTGCGTGATGAATTGCCATGCGGTGTTAAATTCGCTTTGCTCTTTTGCTATGAGTAGACGATTGAGGGTGGAATTGTGGACGGCGATTTGTTTGCGATCGCGATCGCCCCTTAGCTTTTCCAGTCGATCGCATCGCGCCATCAATTCATCAATTTTAGCAACAATACGGCGTTGTTCTGCAAGGGGTGGGAGAGGATAAAGAAAAATTTGTATTGACTGCACACCTACATTTGCCTGTGTGGTTTTTTTTGTATAACGTTCAATTTCTCCACGAACCAATTTAGATATTGAATAATAGTAAGAGTATTTAGGTTCTATGAACCCCTCAATGTTTTTAATCACAGCACAAGAATAAGATGCTAGAAAATCTATATCTACTAAAACAAATCGATTAACACCAAGAGTGCCATATCTTGGAAAGATAATATCAAATTTCTGAGGCTGTATTTTTAGTCTCAGAGCCTCAAAGTCTTGAACAGATATTTTTTTAGCTTGTGCAAAGTTTATTTCGTTTTTGCCAAAAAAGTCTCTAGGAGAAACATAAGGAACTCCATCCGTAACTTCATTAGGCATTTTATGATCAATATCTCCAATTTTTAAAGCAACATGGTTCCATCGACACCACTCCCAACCCTTCGGCAAATCATAGGGAACTTCATCAGGATTAATTTCTGGCAAAGGCTTAGATTGTTTAAT
>DATGYA010000259.1:0-13578 GCA_035298405.1 Kamptonema sp.
TTTCTTCAAGATTAGATGGTTCGGAAATTGAGGTAATGCCCTCAATAGGGTGATTCTGTGCTTTCCCATCGGTGCTGTCGGCGATGATGGGATTGAGAGTAGTAAAGGCTGTTGTGCTGGTAGTGGATGGATTGGGAAGTGCTTGTAATTCTTGCCCAGAGGCAGTTCCAGAGGTTGCGATCTTTGCTTTGCTTTCGGTGGCAAGAATAGGATTTGATAGTGCTTTGACAGTGGGTTCCACGTCTTCTGCACTTAGTAGGGGTGAGACAGGCTTTGATGCTGTCTCAATATTTGCAGGGATGGGCTCGGCGATCGCAGATGTTGCTGGATTTGATTGTGCTTCGATGCTGGGTTGCAAGTCTTCTGAACTCAGCGGTAAGACTGGATTTGATGCTGTCTCAATATTTGCAGGGATGGACTCGGCGATCGCAGATGTTACTGGATTTGATAGTGCTTCGATACTGGGTTGCAAGTCTTCTGAACTTAGGGGTGAGACTGGATTTGATGCTGTCTCAATATTTGCAGGGATGGACTCGGCGATCGCAGTAGTTGACATAGACAAGGCGATCGCCATGGTTGCAGGCATAACGACCAAAGATTTCCACAAAATCTCAGAGATCATAATTTAATTCCTCACACCCAAAAGAACATAGTGATTGAAGCTGGAACTGTAATATGGCAAAAACCTTTACAGCAGAGCTAATAGCCCAACTATAAAGGTTTTAACGTGACAAAGCAATAAATATAGCTTAGGTTAGATGCTGCAATTCTCGATCGCCGCTAGTAAACGTCCACACGCCATCCTCAGTTACAATCAATTGGGTGACAGATCGCCTCTATAAGCTTGAGTAAGCCCTCCTAATTGTGTGGGGGAAGACATCTTCATCACCAGGTCAGTCTATAAGCTACTGTCACCTTCCCCTGAAAATGCACTCGACTTTAACCACGTCCCAAACCTTTACCTAAAGATCGCGATCGAGGCGTATGACTTAAAAAGCACAGGAGATGAGCTAAATATATTCACGTCCTGCTGACATTGCTGTATTTCAAAACTACAGATAACATCCGTCATCGTTCACTTGCTCTAATTGACATGGTATGATCCTGTTTATCGCTCGGTAGTCAAATGTTTTCGTTGAAAGATTAGGGATTAAATTTAATGACAAATAATAGGAGAGTTTCTCAAAATCAAGTTTCTTGGCAAAAGCGTCTCCAGTATAACTTCGACAATTTTATGTCTAAAGGAGGCATATCTGTTTTTCTAGCTTTGTCAGCAGCATTTTTTACAGCTTTTGTACTCTTGACAATAGCACGTTACCTATCGGAGTGGTTGTTCCCTAATAAAAATTCAGAGTCTACAGATTTCCCTTGGGATGTATTTGTGCAGCTCATCGGCTTAAGAGATGCTGGCGAAGATGATAACCTTGCTGCTAAATTTGTAGGAATAGTTACGATTTTCGTAGGATTAGTCTTGTTCTCTAGTCTAGTGGCTTTCATTACCCAAGAATTTGAAGCAAAGCTGCAATCTTTGCGTAAAGGTAAAAGCCCCGTAGTGGAAGAGAACCATACCTTAATTTTAGGATTCAAAAATAGGATAGTAGATATTATAAAAGAATTGGTAGTAGCTAATGAATCAGAAGCTTATGCTTCCATCGTGATCCTATCTTCCGAAAATAAAGAAGATATGGATGATTTTCTCAGAACTAATATCAGCGACCTAAAAACGACGCGCTTGGTGACTCGCAATGGCTCAGTTACCAATATAAACGATCTGAAAAAAGTCGGCATCAACCACGCAAAATCAGTGATTATTTTGAATAATGCTGAAACTTTAGATACCGAAGAATCAAAGTCTTTATCAGATGCCCGTGCTGTGAAGTCAATCCTGGCAGTTTTGGCTGCTACTGAAGAACAAAAATTGCCACCCATTGTTGTAGAAATTCACTCAGAACAATACCGCCGTCTTGCCGAAAATCTTGCTCCTAGAGAAATCAGCACTCTTAAAGAAGCTGATATTTTAGCGAGGATTTTAGTTCAGACATCGCGGAGTATAGGACTGGCAATAGTATATTTAAACTTAGTCGGTTTTGAAGGAAACGAATTCTATTTTTACAGTCGCTCTCAAGGGTGGCATAGTCTAACATTTGGTGAGTTACCATTTCGTTTCTTGAATGGGATGCCTATAGGCGTGCGCTCTAAGGATGGAACTCTAGCACTAAATCCCAATAAAAATTACAAATTAGCAGACGATGATGAAGTTGTAATTATAGCAGAAGATGACTCAACTATCCAGTTCTCTTTAGAACCATTAGTGCAAGTTGACAGTAGTAGCTATATCGAACATCGACAATATTTAGAGCGAGAAATTGAAAAGTATTTGGTAATTGGCTGGAATAGTAAAACCGCTATTGCTTTAGGAGAATATGCTGCCTATTTAGTAGAAGGTTCGCAGGTTAACCTAGCGGTAGACAATTTAACACCTGAGATTCACGCTGAATTCAACAAGATTTCCAAAGCCTATCCACATATTAAAATGGATGCTTTTGAAGTCAATTTAGACTCAGTTGAGGATTTAAACAGTCTCAAACCCTATGAATTTGACAGCATCTCAATTTTAGCAGGGCAAGGAAAAGATGCAGAACAAATTGATGCAAAAACCCTTACCATTCTGTTAGAATTACGGCAAATTTTTAAAGATTATACTGCTAAATCTGGCAAGAAAGTTACTACTGACTTGATCGCTGAGATCGTGGATTCAGAAGAAACAGATCTAGTCATCAAAGCCGGAGTGAAAGACTTCCTCCTCACCAATCAATTTGTCTCTAAAATTTTAGCCCAGGCATCCCAAGAA
The DNA here is from genome assembly GCA_035298405.1 of Kamptonema sp. GTDB lineage: Bacteria > Cyanobacteriota > Cyanobacteriia > Cyanobacteriales > Microcoleaceae > Kamptonema. Next base: position 2,852 of record DATGYA010000259.1, read on the forward strand.
CCGCAAGTTTTGCCAATATATCGCGAACTATTCTCGGCAGAAGGCAATGAACTTTATCTCAAGCCAATATCACTTTATTTTCCTCCAGAAATGTTGGGTAAGCTAACTTTTGCTGACTGCGTATTGGCTGCACAAAACCGGGGTGAAGTTTGTATTGGTGTCAAAATTAGCGCCCAGGCTCGGGATAAAGACAAAAACTTTGGGATTGACTTAATCCCGAACCTGAAAAAACAGCTAAATCTGAGTTGGAACGATGCGCTAATTACTTTTGCTGAAGATGAAACCTAGAGAACTCCAACTAGGTCAACCACAGGGGATTGAACTACGAAAAGAGATGCTGTCTAAAGTTTCACATTCTGACTGATTAAGTAGTCGGACAAAAATAAAGTTAACTATGAGGAATAGGGAAGAGGGAACGGGGAACAGTAAAGGTTTCAGGCTTGTTAATATTTCTTAACACAGTATTGTTTACTTTTGTCCGACTACTTAATCGTCTAGAAAAGATTCCCCCCACAGCACCTTTACTTTACCGTTAGCTGTCAACTTAACCTTAAATTCTGCTACAGGACTATTAATAACCTTCGTGGGATCGACGATCTCAGTATCTTTGTCTTTTGATGCAGATACCAACAACTTAGGTAGAGGAGTTCTTTGAGCAAAATCAATAGCCAATTTATTGGTGGGTTCGTAGGAAGCAACCTTTCCTTCTTTGTTTAGTAGCACCCGATAAACTAAATCATCCTTAATTGGGTTTGAGGTTTGACCATCTTTAGTGCTGGAACTTTGCCAATTTTTTGCAAGTATTTTTTGGAATTGGTCTTGCAACTTTTCAATCACTTTCTTGTCAGTAATCGCGGGTACAGGTACTGCAATAGCAGAACTCAAACTAGAGGGAATCTCCGAAGGAAGCCCCGCTTCTATCTTCAGTGGTGCAGGTTGTTTTAGGTCGTTTTTCTCAATATCAAGAGTTGAACTAACTAACTTGTTCACCTGTACGCTGTCGCGTTGGGTTAACAACCGATGGGGGTAAACTAAACGTTGATATTCTCTAGAAGTCTTACCCTCAATTACATCGATCCCATGTTTAGTTGTTTTGTACCCTGCATCTGTGGGTGATTCATCAATAATTGATTGTAGGGCTTGATTTGGATCGAGTAGCATATTTGCCAATTGGCGAGTTAAAGGTACAGTCCCAAACACCTGCACTTTTTTCTCTAAACCTAACTCTTTAACTGCTTGCAGAGCCAGAGTTGTTGTCACCTCAGAACCACCCCAAAGGGCATTTATATTCGGGTGACTTTCCAGCATTTCCTTAACTTTATCTATTTCCTTGAGACTTTGTGCATTTGTCGATGCTACTTGATTCCAGGCAACTTCAGGATCTGGGATACCAGCCAGAAAACCTTGGAAATAAGGATAGACTCGACTTGAATCTGCGCCATCCACTAAACCAATATTGAGTGGTTGACCGGGTAAATTTGTCTTGGCCCAAATGCTCATATATTTGCCAACGTCATACCCCATTTGGAAAGAATCGCTTTCATAACAAGCAAAGACAACTTTTTGAGCTGCTTCTGGCAGACAATCTCCTATAGTAACGATTACCACACCAGAGGCATAAGCTTCTACTATAGCTGGTACTGATTTTTCGGAATCGACGGGACGCAACAAAATTACATCAACATCCAGGGCACGTAATTCTTTGATTCCTTGGGCTTCTTCTTCAACTTTATCTCCCGTTGCGATTGGGAAAAATTCGATATTTTGATTTTCTTTGACGGCATTCTCTATGCCTTGCTGATATAGCTTATAAGTAGAGGAATTATCAGGGATGAGGTAGCCTAATTTATACTTATCTTTACTAGGCTTGGCAATTTTTTCTTCCCAGTCTTTGTCTTTAATTGCTTTTTCCCAGTTGTAGGCTCGTTTCACCTGATCTACTGAGGAGAATTTGGCTCGTTTGATGTTAGCGCGATCGATTTCAGTCCCGATCGTGATGGTTCCTTTCCGCAGATCCGCATATCGAAGTGAAGCACCCTTCAAATTGGCTTTGTAAAGATTAGCTTTTTGGAAATTAGCACGGCTGAGATTCGAGTCTTGGAGATTCGCTTGACTGAGATCGGCTCCTTGAAGGTCTGCCCAAAGCAACCAAGCTCCGATTAGGGATGCTTCTTTGAGGTTAGTATCTTTGAGATAGCCACGCCCCATTCGAGTACCATCAAGATTAGCTTTTTCTAAATTAGCTCCCTCTAAGTTAGCAAACTGGAGAACTGCTCCTTTGAGATTCACATTCTTCAAATTTGCCCCTTTCAGATTGGCTCTCTCTAAGTTAGCATCTTCGAGATTAGCGCCTTCGAGATTAGCACCTTCGAGATTAGCGCCTTTAAGATTAGCGCCCGCTAGGTTCATCTGGGAAAGATCGAATCCTTCATAGCGATAGAATTGTGGTGGCCATTGAGCGAAAGTTGCTAATCCTAACTGGAAATGATAGCAATTATTCAGTTTAATGCCTTCTAGGTTGGCATTTGTAGCCTGTTCTCCTAAGAGACTTTCGCAGAATTTATTGAGCATTTCTATTGCTTCAATTCTTGATTGAGAATACTCAATTCCCTTCTGATTTCTAATTTCTTGCCGCGCTTCCGTAAGAGCTTGTTGCTGCCGTTGGGGAGCTTCCATAAAGTATGCCCCCATTGCTGCTAAGAGCGTAAATTGACCAATGACTGTGGCTAAACTATATAAGGAGACGTTTTCGCACCACTTTACAAAATCTCCCAATCGCTGGTCTAAGAATCTGAAAGGATTTAACCAGGGATACTTGGGTATTTGTAAAGAATTCTTTTCTAGGTAGTAAGTTTCAAACATTCGCCTATAGCTTTCCGCTGGAATATCTAGCCGTTTTGCTTCTTTCATCAATGCGTACTCTCGTTTAACTGCATCTTTGATTTCTGCGACTTCGGTAAAGCTAGCGTCTAACATCATTAAAACACTTTCTACTTCTGAGATTTCTGCTTGCTCCTCTGGTAAGCTAGTACCATTTTCTGATTTTTCTTCTGGTAAGCTAGTAACTTTTGCTTCTTTTCCGGCTAATGACCGATCTGTGTCCATACGTTTTTGCCTGCCACAAAAAGTTAAGTGAGTTTATGCACACCACTGTTTAATTTTAAGGGTAAAGATAGACATTCTGCTGGAAAAGCCTGAATACTCGTGAGGGAGGGAGTGGTTTATACTTGGCTGCTATCTATTGCATCTATATCTTATATATGCTGTATTTCAGTAGATTTTAATATTTTTTAAATATGCGATCGCCGGATAATGGTCAAGAGTTTCGGCTCTAGTTATTAATTTGCTGATGGTTTGGCTCAAAGGCTAATGATTTTGTCCGCGATCGCGGTCAGAAACTATTTTTTGTGTGAAGTGACACAAAACTGCGATCCTTGTTGCTATTATTATTTAGCTATGTCTTGGAGTTCCCCGTCTTCTGACCTAAAATCCAGGTGAAGACTAGAGGTAGCGAAACCATAAACTAGCTGTTCCACCTAACAAAAAACAACAGTATGATTTGCCAGCGAGGATCGTAATGACGGAACCATAATGTTCGCAGTAACAACAATTTTTGTTACAAATAGCCGCTTCGCGTCGTATATAGAGTTAAAACTGTTTCTAAGTTCCATCACATATTGGAGATCAATAGGATGTCAAGTAGTCTTGGAGCGTTTCTCGGCGGTTTTGGGGTGCTGGGAATCATCGTTCTTGGTTTGTATATTCTTTTCTTGGTGCTGCGCGTATTGTTACGGCGACTATCAAACGATCTGCCGTTGGTAGCCTTGAACATTTCGCGGGGCCCTGTGATTCTGATCGTCGCCTTGGGCGGACTGATATTTTTATTGACGAGATACGCAGCTAGTGGTGAACCTTTCAGCCAGCCAATAGCGATCGCATGGATGCAGAAGGGGCTGAGTGCCGCTATTTTCTTGACAGGAACTTATTGGGTTGCTCAACTTTTGACCCAAGTTGTTCTCTATGCACTCAAACAGTATGCAGAGCGCTCAGAGGCAATGTGGGATGATGTTCTAGTGCCTATACTGCAAAACATTCTGCCGTTTGGTACTTACATCGCTGGTGGAGTGCTGGCGTTACAAGCATTAGGTTTCGATCTATCCGGGTTACTGGTAATGATCGGGGGAACGGCATTTATCATAGGTTTTGCCTTGAAAGATATCTTGGCAAACTTCTTTAGTGGTTTAGTGCTGTTAATTGATACTCCTTTCAGTTTCGGAGATGTGGTTGCTCTGCCAGATGGTTCGCGGGCAGTTATTAAAAAAATTGGCCTGCGGTTAACGAGTATGTATTTGATCGATAGTCACTCTGAGATTTACATCCCTAATGCGACTTTCCAAAATCAAAACATTGTTAACCTCAGCCGTCCTACCAGTCACTATTACTACACAATTTCGATTCCCATCAAGGGTGATGTCGATCCGGCAAGAGCGATCGCTCTTATGGAAAAAGTCGTGCTTGCCCATCCTGACACCATGGGAGATATTGAGCGCAAACTTGAATCAATTGACAATTATTACGGCTACTCTGGATCGGGAGTTAAAGAGAAGTTGAAGCGGGAAATTGGACGAATGCGTTTGCTAGCCGAGCAAGATGTCACCCGTATGCTCTTTAAAATTGAAATGAGTCTGAAACAACTATCAGATATGCTGTCCGGCGCGGAACAGGGAGGATTAGATCCAGAAGAAATTAGAACAATCCAGAAACAATTCTTAGAAATTTGTCTACTAATTGGTTTGGAGAGAAGAGCAGAGCGTCAAGACAAGCGCAAGCGAACCAGGCTAGTTGAAATTGCAGGTTCTCCTTTAAACGGTACGCTAATCGGTCTGGTCAGAAACTGGTATGAATGTTGGTTAAAAGATCCAGATTTGTTTAAAGAGGATCTGGTGACATTGCCGAGGGAGTGGGAACAAAAAATTAATTTGTTGATACTAAAAGTCAACAGATTATTCCAGATTATCAATAATCCTGTCGGCATGGAAACTCGATTAGACGATCTAGTAGAAAATTTTAGGGTGTGGATGGATGATAGTTTCAAAAGTTCTCGCAATCAATGGCAAGACCCTAAAATTTGGATGAATGAAGTTAAGGGAGACCAGAGTCGCGATACAACTGTTCGCTTTTATGTAGATAGCATTAAGCTAGAGCATTGCGAACGGGGAAATCGGATCAAGAGTGAAGTGCGTCAGGATTTGGTTTGGCATCTTAGACAATCCTACTTGATGTAACTTTGACTATGGCTGTAACTGAGGTTTAGACTTCACGTTACAGCCAACCTTAATTTATTTTGAGTTGTATTGTTAAGAATTACACGAAGTATTTATGCGGAAAAGACAATTAGTATTACTCTTCACTTTTGTGACTTTGGGTGCAATCTTGTCTTTGCTTCTACACCAAAGTTTTTTTGCCAACACGAGTACCACCGCGAGTTGTCCTCAAGATATGGTTTGGGTAAAAACTGGTATATTTCGCATGGGTTCGGATAGCCACTACCAGGAGGAGCGTTCTGTAGATAAAGTTACCGTTAACGGATTTTGTATAGAAAAGTATGAGGTGACAAATGCTCAATTTGCTCGATTTATAGCGGAAACTGGGTATGTTACTGTTGCTGAACGTCCTCTACCTGCTGATAGTTTTCCTAACCTTAGTGAAGAGCAACGGGCCCCTGGTTCTCTAGTTTTCATGCCGCCTACTACTCAAGAACCGGTGGCAGAATTAAGTTGGTGGCACTGGGTTAAAGGTGCAAACTGGAGACATCCTGAAGGAGTGAATAGCAATATTGATGACCGAGCAAATCATCCGGTTGTGCATATTGCCTATGAAGATGCAGCAGCTTATGCAAAGTGGGTGGGAAAATCTTTGCCGACAGAAGCGCAATGGGAATTTGCGGCGCGGGGTGGAATGTTGGATGCAGTTTATAGTTGGGGAAATCGCTATTCTGCAAAGAAAGCGAATACTTGGCAAGGTAATTTTCCTTATAAAAATACCAAGGAAGATGGCTTTATCAGCACTGCTCCTGTAGGGTCTTTTTCACCGAATGGCTACGGACTTTATGATATGGCTGGTAATGTTTGGGAGTTAACAGAGGACTGGTATAATATTAGCCGCACTCAGATGGCTAATAGTAAGAATCCTGTGGCTTCTAATCCCAAAGAAAGCTTAGATCCGCGCGAACCTGGTGTTGCTAAGCACGTAATTAAGGGAGGTTCTTATCTTTGCGCTCCGAATTATTGTAGTAGATATCGCCCTGCGGCTCGCGAGGCGCAAGCCCCAGATACGTCTACATCTCACATTGGATTTCGTTTAGTGGTAGTTCCTACGTAAGGAAGAAGGTGGCGATCGCTTCGTTAATTCTTCGTTAATTAGTGTCTTCAGTAATCTCTAAATATCTGCGAGCTGATTCGGGCCACACACCTTTATCAACGACATAGTGACGATAGCAAAAGATGGGAATAATTAACGAGATCGCGCCTATACCATACCACAAAGAATGCGGCGCGATCGCCTCTGCTCCAAAGATAATGAAAGATAGATTGAGTAAAGATAAAGCAGGCCCTCCCCAATAAACTAGCCAATCGGGAGCTTTGAAAGAACGGTAAAGCTGTGGCATTTGTTTTCGCAACATCCAGACTGCATTCAAATTCATAAAGATACAAAAGACATAAGCCACATTACCCGCAGCGATTACAAAAACAGGGTTTCCCAAACTCAGCAATATTAAGTTGAATATCAAGTCAGTCCACATAGCTCTAGCTGGTGCACCATGCTGGTTTAGCTTAGTCAAAAACTTGGGCAATAAACCATCTACTGAAGCTTGGTATAAAGTTCTGGAACTGCTAGACATTGGTGTGACTATCCCCAAAATAAAAGCTAAAATCAGCATCAACGTTAGCAATTTTCCCGATCCACCTCCAAAGACAATTTCTGCTAGTTTGATGACTGCTACCTGGGGATCGCCTCCCACAAAAGCTGGATCGGTGATATTATTCATCCCCAACACTCCTAAGAAAGTGAAAGGGAAAATAATAAAGCAGGCAGCCGCAACTACTCCGAGTACCATAATAGCTTTAAAGGTATCCTTTTCAGGATCTTTAAAGTCGCTTACATAACACAGGGCAATTTCAGCACTGTAGGTGATATAACCCGCGAAAAACATCGCACCCATCATTAAGGTGAAAGCATTAACGCTTAACCAACTGGTTGTATTTTGGGGAATTAAAGGTAAGAAATTGTTGAAATCAACTTGACCAGCGATCGAGGGTGCAATAGTTAGTAGCAGCAATGGAATCAAAGACAAAAGCGCAAGTACAAATTGTATTTTTGCTGTTTGAAGAATACCTTTATGCTGCATATAAAATGTCAGCAGCAGAATCGCAGCACTACACAAAATTATGCCATCAACCCTGAAGGATATCCCCGGCAAAAATGCTGAAAGATCGAAGAGGGTGATGGAAAACTTCGCCAAGGGTGTATTTGCTAAAAAAATAGTCATGATGTAATTCCCGGCCAGTGATGCTGTAACTGCCAATGCCCCAGACCAAGTTATCCAATAACACCAGATATTGATCGGACCAAAAATTTTGCCGTACCGCATCCATGCCACAGCACCGTAGATAGAAGCTCCACCAGTTTTATTGGGAAAGATAGCTGCTAGTTCGGCGAATAAAAATAGTTGGATAAAACCCAATAAAGTTGATAGTGGCCAAGCTATTATGGAAGCAGTACCAACAATTGCTGCCATCGGCCCTATGGTAATTAAAATCGAAGGTAATATACCAGCACCTAGCCAAAAACCTTGCTTCCAATTTATAGTTCGTGTCATTTTGTGTAAGGCGGTGTAGAAACAATCAAGGTGATTTCTTAAGTAAACACTTAAGTTTAACTATGTTGAATTTTACATAAAATTGCAGTATTAGTAAACTATTTAGCTAAAATTATAGCCTTATTTAGGAGGTGAGGAAATATCAACAGTTCAGGAAGGCGTACTTTAATAATAGAAATCCAATTGTGGTAGGGTAAAGTTTTTGGCTAAAGCGGTAAACTGCTTAAGATTGACACTACCATCGGAAAATCAGCTTCTAAAATGTTGCGAATCTTACATATTGTATCGGACACTGCTGTTAACATCTCTCTGGTGCAATTTTCAGATAACGGTGTGAGGAAAAATGGGTAAAGTTATAACTGCTGGAAAAGCGGTATCGATCGCTTGTCCGATTTTCTGGCTGTCAATGTTGGCTGGAGGCGTGGGAATAGCGTCCATGCCGGGGGTGGCGATCGCACAACTAGAGAATAATTTAGAAAATAACTCAGTTTCAGAAGTCAAACTTCCAGAGGAGGCGATCGCGCAGGAAGATCGCGCTTTCCCGATTTCAGAGGTAGCAATTAATCCTCCTACTGACATCAGCTTGTCACCTACCGCAGCCGCCGCAGAAGCGCCTGCAAAGATCGCAACAGCAGCAGCAGGGATAGACATTTCCGATCGATATCTACTAAAAAGTTCCTCAAAAATAAGCATCTTGCCTGCTCCACAAGAGTTATTAGAGAGTTCTAATAGTAAAAATCCTTTGTGGTTATCTCAAGCGCCAGTTTTTAAATCTGAATCTCCCCAAATCGCTGAAGTTAAAAAAGTCCCCGATCTCCCCGCCGAAACGGGTAGCGCTGCCGATCTTGGCGATCTAAACGACTTTGCCCAAGTCACCTCTGTTTCTCAGTTGTCCGATGTACAGCCCACAGATTGGGCTTTCCAAGCTCTGCAATCGCTAGTAGAACGCTACGGCTGCATTGCAGGCTATCCCGACGGCACATTTCGCGGCAACAGAGCTTTAACTCGCTATGAATTTGCCGCAGGTTTAAATGCTTGTTTAGACCAGGTTAATCGGCTAATTGCAGGGGGAACAAATAATTTAGCCACGAAAGAAGACTTACTCACACTACAACGGCTACAAGAAGAATTTGCTGCCGAATTAGCAACATTGCGGGGGCGAGTAGATGCTTTGGAAGCTCGGACTGCGGAATTAGAAGCGAACCAATTTTCAACAACAACTAAACTTAGCGGTCTTGCCTGGTTTAATATTACGGGAGCGAGTGCGGGTGGCCGCGTCAGGGTAGAAACAACGAATACAGATACTCCTCTGGTACTGCGAGCTGCCGGGCGAGATCCAGTCACAAATAAGCCTATTGTTCAGAAAGTTGATGACCCTGAAGTTACTTTTAGTAACTTAGTTTGGCTGACACTTACTACTTCTTTTACTGGTAAAGATCAGTTGGTGACACAGTTGGCTGTCGGTAATGGGGATTCCCCGGCAAATCAGTTTGCCTCAGCGGGTCTTTATAATACATTTGGGACTCCATTTCTAGACCAAACGGCGGGTGTTAATGCCAATCAATTTATTTTGCGAGAACTTTTTTACCAGTTCCCGCTTAGCGATCGCTTGCAAGTTGTAGTTGGGCCGCGGATCAACTTTTACCGCTATTTTGACAACAATGCTTTTACCTTTTTCTTGAATGGAGCTAGCACCTTTAACTCCAACGGTAGCACTCTATCAAACGCAGTCGATCGCGGTGCGGGTGCTGTAGCTTTATGGGATATCAACCGCCGTTTCCGGTTGCGTTTAGGCTATCTCGCTGAAAGTGACGAATTTTTGCCGACGGGGGTATTCAATTCTGCCTCTGACCCTTCTAAAGGCTTTTTTAATGGCACAAATTCGGCGACAATTGAACTGGCTTTTAGTCCGAGCGATCGCGCAAATTTGCGCTTTCTCTACACCCGTTCCAATATCCGCCAAGTGGGAGGACAAGTTGGTGGTGCTATTGGAGAACCGCTTTATGGCGTTGCTGATGACGGTTATGGCGGCAAAATTGGCGATGCAACGGCGGATACCTTTATCTTCAATTTTGACTGGCTAGTTGCCCGCAACTTTGGTCTTTTTGGTCGCTACAGTTACGGTAGAACCAATATCTTTCCCCGAACCGATCGACCAGATGGCACAATTAAAGCTCAAGCTTATCAAATGGGAGTTGCTTTTCCAGATTTGGGCAAAAAGGGAGCTTTGCTAACACTATCCTTTTTAGTACCATTTGATGTTACTGGCGGCCGCAAGTTCTTAGTATCTGGCGGGGGAAATGGTGGCACGCAGTATGAATTTGAAGCTACTTACTATTTGCCACTTACTGACAATATTGCTATTGTCCCGGCCTTTTACTTGATTGGCAATGCCAATAATTTTGACAACAACCCTACTATTTATGTAGGCAATTTGCGGACGCAGTTTAGTTTTTAAGGGAACGCAATCTCACCATCTAAAGAATTAAAAGTTAAGAATTAAACGGTTTTTAATTCTTAACTTTTAATTTAATTACAATTTAGTAAGGCGGCTCCACTCATTCCAAGATCCGTCGTAATTGCGAACCTTCGGGTAGCCTAATAAATACTTCAAAACAAACCATGTATACCCCGAACGGCCACCGATCGCACAATAGGGAAACACTTCTTTCTCAGACTCGATTCCCTTGCTGCTGTAAAGAGCCTGCAACTCGTTAAACGATTTGAAAGTTCCATCCCGATCGAGAGTGAGGATATGTTCGATATGCACCGCACTTGGAATATGTCCAGCACGTTCGGTTTCTTTGGGTGGTTGATTGAAGAACCATTCGCCAGTGTATTCTTGAGA
>DATGYA010000260.1:0-7710 GCA_035298405.1 Kamptonema sp.
CTAACTAAAATGTGGCAGGAATATGTAGATAATTATCGGCTCTATGCCAAAGTTATACCGATTAGTAAAGTCCAAAATCAGTTACCAGAATTACGCCGCTACCGCGTTGTCTTAATTGATGAAAGTCATAACTTGCGAAATCGAGAAGGAAAACGATATCGAGCTATTCAAGAATATATTGCTGCCAACGAAAGTAAATGTATTTTGTTATCTGCCACTCCTTACAATAAAACTTATTTAGACCTTTCTTCACAACTGCGGTTATTTGTTCTAGAAGACCAAGATTTGGGATTTAGACCCGAAGCTTTAATTACTGAATTGGGTGGGGGTGCTAATGGAGAATTGGAGTTTATCAGACGGCATCAATGTTCTGTACGCTCTTTAGCTGCCTTTGAAAAAAGCGAACATCCCGATGACTGGCGGGAATTAATGAAGCGCTACATGGTGCGGAGAACTCGCAGCTTCATCAAAGATAACTATGCTGAAACTGATGAAACAAGTCGTAAGTATCTACAATTTCCCGATGGGGGTCGTTCTTATTTTCCAGACCGGATACCTCGGACAGTTAAATTTAATCTCGAAAGTTCTAGTACAGACCCTTACGCACGTCTTTATTCTCAATCAGTAGTAGAAGTTATTAACGCACTCAGCCTACCGCGTTATGGGTTAGGAAATTATATTCCCATTAAACACAAACAATCCCTCACGGAAGCAGAACAAGGTCAGTTGAACGCGCTATCTCGTGCAGGGAGGAGGTTAATGGGATTCTCGCGCACGAACTTGTTCAAACGTTTAGAGAGTAGCGGTATTGCTTTCATCCAGTCGCTTGAACGCCACATTTTACGAAATTTTATCTATTTATATGCCCTTGAAAAAGGACTGGATATTCCGATTGGTACTCAGGATGCGGATTTATTAGATACTCGCAATAACGATGAAGATACTGATTCTGTAGCGGCGACATTATTTGACGCAGAAACAGAGGAATCAGATGAGATAGTTCTCGATTTAGAAGAGCAATTATTGCAAACAGAAAATAGTTTTCGCAAACAAGCTGAGTTAGTTTATCAAGAGTATGAAAGTCGCTATCAACGTCGGTTCAAATGGCTGCGCTCTACACTTTTTGATACAAAAAAACTGAAACGAGATTTGTTTGCAGATGCCCAAGCACTCATCAATATTCTGCAAAACTGTGGCGAGTGGAATCCTCAGAAAGATGAAAAATTAGTAGCCTTGGTCAAACTGCTAACCCAAACTCACCCGAATGATAAGGTACTAATTTTTAGTCAGTTTGCCGATACAGTCCGCTACCTTTCCGATAACTTAAAGGCAAGAAACATTGCCAAAGTATCAGGGGTAACGGGTCAAGATAAAGACCCAACGGAACTGGCAGGAAGGTTTAGTCCATTTAGTAGTGGAAAACGGGATAAAGTAGCGACTGAAAAAGAACTGCGAGTTTTAATTGCCACTGATGTTTTGAGTGAAGGACATAACTTGCAAGACTGCGCCATTATCGTCAATTATGACTTACCTTGGGCAATCATTCGGTTAATTCAAAGGGCGGGACGGGTTGACCGGATAGGACAAAAAGCAGAAAAAATTCTTTGTTATTCTTTCCTACCTGCTGAGGGAGTAGAACGCATTATTAATTTGCGGAGACGACTCCGCCAAAGATTACTAGAAAATGCTGAAGTTGTGGGAACTGATGAATTATTTTTTGAAGATGATTCTTCCCAAGGAATTCTCGACCTCTATAACGAGAAAAGTGGGATTTTAGATGGGGAAGAAGATACAGAAGTAGACTTAACTTCCGAAGCATTCCAAATCTGGAAAAATGCTACCGATGGCAATCCTGCTTTGAAAAAGACGATTGAGGAAATGCCTAGTGTAGTTTATTCTACCCGCGCCCATATTCCCCAACCCGTGCAACCAGAGGGGGTACTGCTTTATATGAAAACCACCGAAGGGAACGATTCGCTAATTTGGGTTGACCGCAAAGGTAATAGTGTTACGCAATCTCAGTTAGCTGTTCTCCGAACGGCGGCGTGTGAAGAATCTACTCCAGCGATTCCTAGAGATGAACAGCACCACAAATTAGTTAAAAAGGGCGCTGAGTTGATTGCAGAAGATGAGAAAAACGCCGGGGGTCAGTTGGGTCGGCCTTCTGGGGCAAGGTTCCGCACTTATGAGCGACTCAAGAGTTATGCTCAAGAAATGAAGGGAACTCTCTTTGTAACTGAAGAACTGCTAAAAGCGATCGATGAAATTTACCGTTATCCATTAAGACAATCGGCAATTGATACATTAAATCGTCAATTGAGAAGCGGTATTAGTAATCAGCAGTTGGCTGAATTAGTAGTTGCTTTACGAATGGATGATCGCCTGTGCATTGTTAGTGAAGAAGCTGAAAAACGAGAACCTCAAATTATTTGTTCTTTAGGATTATTTGAATCAAAGGATTAATTATTACCATGACATCAGTTCAATTCACTACAAATTTTTCTCTAGAAGAGTTCCTGCAATTGCCGGAAACCAAACCCGCCTGTGAGTACATTGACGGTCAAATCTACCAAAAACCAATGCCCCAAGGAAAACACAGTATTCTGCAAACTCGCTTAGTAACCACTATTAATCAAGTTGGCGAACCGCAGCAATTAGTTTATGGACTTACAGAATTACGATGCACGTTTGCAGGGCGTTCTATTGTCCCAGATATTGCCGTATTCGAGTGGTCGCGCATTCCTGTCGATGAAGATGGAGAAATTTCCAACCGAGTGGAAATTGCCCCTGATTGGATAATTGAAATTCTTTCCCCCGAACAGTCTCCAAACCGCGTGATTAACAAGATTATTTTCTCTCTTAAACACGGAACAAAGTTAGGTTGGTTCATTGATCCAGATGATAAATCTGTGATGGTTTTTCTACCCGATCGATTACCAGAAGTTAAATATGATGCAGATATTTTACCTGTTCTCAGTGTGATAGAAAGTTGGCAAATTTCAGCAGCCGATGTTTTTAAACTGCTGAAGTTTAAGTAAAGATTCTAAATAAAACCTTTCTTGTCGTTTTCTCTAATTTACTCTCAGCAATCTAATTTGCTCTCAGCAACCTAATTTACTCTCAGTAAAATCTTATGGCTCTCGATTTACACCGTACCCGCGACCTTCTACATGAATTTAAGTTTGGCGATATTTTCGTCTATCAATTAGGTTGGTCTTTCCCGCCTACGGATAAGGCTGTAGCGATACAAGTTGAGGGTGAGACTTATCATCGCCAAATGATAGCGGAACTATCGGGAGTGGTTGTCTTTGAAATTACTGGGGAGAATGGTCAGATTCCAAATGCAAAGACAAGGGCAGCTATTCATAAAGAGATTTCGGAATTAACTTTAGAAAACTTGCTGATTTTTCTAGATAAGGAACGCACTCAGAGTCTTTGGTACTGGGTGAAACGGGATGGAACAAAGCGCTATGTCCGCGAACATTTATATGTCAAGGGGCAACCGGGAGATTTATTTTTAGGTAAATTAGCGTCTTTAGTTGTTGATTTGTCGGAACTAGAAGACGGACTACTTTCGGTTGTGGAAGTCGCCCGACGTTTACAGGCTGGGCTTGATGTTGAGCGCGTTACTAAGAATTTCTTTAAAGAGTTTCAAAGTCAACTTGAGGCATTTATTCCACTGATTCAGGGAATTGATAAAGAAGCAGATAAACGTTGGTATGCTTCGGTAATTTTTAACCGATTGATGTTTATTTACTTCTTGCAATATAAAGGATTTTTGGATAATGGCGACCATCGGTATCTTCAAAGTAAGCTAGAAAAAAGTCAGCAACGAGAAACTGACTGCTATTATCAGGAATTTCTGCAAACGCTTTTCTTTGAAGGGTTTGCTCAACCTGAATCACAAAGGAAGAAAGAAGTAAAGGCATTAATTGGAAATATTAAGTACCTCAATGGCGGTTTATTTTTGAAGCATAAAGTTGAGCAGACTTATAATAATATTTTTATCCCTGACAGTGCTTTTGAGAGTATTTTAAATTTATTTGGTCGCTATTCTTGGCAGTTAGACGACACGCCTGGAGGTCAAGATGATGAAATCAATCCAGGTGTGTTGGGTTATATTTTTGAAAAGTATATCAACCAAAAAGCTTTTGGTGCTTACTATACTCGTCCTGAGATTACCGAGTATTTGTGCGATCGCACCATCAACGCTTTAATTCTAGACCGCATTAACGCTGCTGTCAAACCGCGTCAGTTTGAAAGTATCAGTGAATTACTGATTAAACTGGATGCTGATATCTGTCATCGGTTAATTTTTGATATTCTACCAAAGTTGTCGTTGTTAGACCCAGCCTGCGGTTCTGGTGCGTTTTTAGTTGCTGCTTTGAAGACGTTAATTAATATTTATTCGGCTGTAATTGGGAGAATTGAGTTTCTCAATAACCATAATTTAAAAGATTGGTTGCAAAAGGAAAGAAGTTCTCATCCTTCTCTCAGTTATTTTATTAAAAAACGGATTATTACGGATAACCTCTATGGTGTAGATATCATGGAGGAAGCGACAGAAATTGCTAAACTCCGACTTTTCTTAGCTTTAGTTTCTTCTGCTCAAGAAGTTGATGATTTGGAACCTCTGCCTAATGTTGATTTCAATATTATGGCTGGGAATTCACTCATTGGTTTAATCCGAGTGGATGGAGATAGTTTTGACAGTGTTGATAATTCTAAGGCAGTACAGGGCAATTTATTACAAGCTTTGGCAGCACAGAATTATCAAAGTATTTTAGCAGATAAAAATAAAAGTATTGAGTTGTATAAAAAGCACGCATTTTTGCAAGGAGAACATGAGGAATTAAGCCAGGAAGTACGTTTGTTACAGTTGCGGAATCATATTGAAAAGCTAAATCAGGAGTCTCAAGCAAAGCTAAATCTTTTATTGTTAGATGAGTTTAGTGCGAAGTTGGGTATTAAGTACGAACAGGAACAGTTAAGTGGAAGACCTAGAAAACGCTTGTTAACTGTTGCAGATATTGCGGCACTAGAACCTTTTCATTGGGGCTATCACTTTGATGAAATAATTGGAAAAAGAGGGGGTTTTGATGCTATAATTACCAACCCTCCTTGGGATGTTTTTCAAACGGATGAAAAAGAATTTTTTTACCAGTATGATAATTTAATAAAAAAGAAAAAGCTAGATATAAAAACTTGGGAACAGCAACGCGAACAGTTGTTGACTGATCCGGAAATTCAAGAGGCTTGGTTAAATTATTGCAGCAGCTTTCCTCATGTTAGTGCTTATTTCAAGAAAGCCGAGCAGTATAAAAATCAGCGAGCTGAAGTAGAGGGAAGGAGTGTAGCTCGAAAAATTAATCTATATTTCCTTTTTTTAGAGCAATGCTTTAACCTTTTAAGCTCTAACGGTTGTTGTGGAATTATTGTACCTACAGGATTTTATAGTGACCTTGGTACAAAGCAACTACGTGAGATGCTTTTTAGCAAAACCAGATTAGATACTATCTTAGGATTTTCTAATGAAAGATTTATATTTGAAGGAGTACATCATAGTGTAAAATTTTGCTTACTTACTTTCAAAAAAGATGGATTAACTGAATCATTTCGAGCAGCGTTTCGGATTAATCCACGAGAAGCTATTAGCCCCAAACAGTTGGAGAGTTTTCTAAATAACAAAGCTGAACAAGTTGAGATTTCAGTACAATTGATTCGTCGCTTATCTCCTGACTCACTTTCAGTAATGGAGTTTAAGAACGAGGTAGATATCCACATTGCTAAAAATATGGCCAAATTTCCTTTATTAGGAAAAAAGATTAATGGTAAATGGAATCTATCACTCAAGCAAGAGTTTAATATGACTAGCGATAGCCCTTTATTTAAACAGAAGCCTAGTGAAGGACGACTACCACTTTACGAAGGTAAAATGATTCATCAATTTACTCATCGTCAAGCTGAACCTAGATATTGGGTTGATGAAAAAGATGGGAGAAAAGCATTATTAGGACGCAAAGGAACAGATCAAGGGCAAAAGCTAGATTACCAGAGTTACAGACTAGGATTTAGGGATGTAGCACGCAACACAGATGTTCGCACGATGATTGCGAGTATTACTCCACCTAATGTATTTGCTGGTAACACATTGATTCTGGCACAACCATTTACAAACTCGGATGAATTACTATTTGCTGTTTCTGTATTGAATAGTTTTGCGTGCGACTTTGTAATCCGTCAAAAAGTAACAGCACATTGTAATATGTTTTATGTCTACCAACTACCTGTACCGCGACTTGGAATTGGCGACACCTATTTTAATGAAATAGTCGAACGTGCTGCTAAACTCATCTGCACTACCCCAGAATTTGACGAATTAGCCCAAGAAGTCGGACTAGATTCTTATCAAAACGGCGTAAAAGATGAAACAGAACGCGCCAAACTACGGGCAGAATTAGACGGCATGATTGCTAATATATACGGTTTAACTGAAGAAGAATTTGCCTACATTCTCACAACTTTCCCCGTTGTTCCCGAACCTGTAAAACAGGCAGCATTGGATGCTTATAAAACTTTTAAACCGCTTTCTGGAGATCCAGAAATTATTTATTTAATTACCAAAGGTGAATGTGATGAAATAGAATTTAAATCCACTGCGCGTTGGAATTTACGAGAAAACAAACGGGATGAAGCAATGGAACACGAAATTGTGAAAACAGTTGCCGCATTCTTGAACACTAATGGAGGAAATTTATTAATTGGTATTGATGATAACGGTGAAGTGCTTGGCTTACAGTACGATTACAAAACTTTGGGCAAGAAAAACAATGACGGCTATATGTTATTTTTAAACCATGACCTACTATTGAGAGAACTTGGTAAAGATTACGGTACTCTCTTCCGAATCTCTTTCCATCAAGTAAGTGGTTTGGATGTATGTCGGGTTGTTGTTCAGCCTTCTCCAAAACCTGTATACATCAAAGTTAAAGATAAAAATGGGAACAAAGAGGACTGTTTATTCATTCGCGCTAATAACTCCAGCGTGAAGCTTAACATTAGAGAAGCTGTTGAATACTGTAAGAATCATTGGGGCTAAAATTTATTAATGTGAGTAGAATGATTTGTAATATGAACCCTCAAAACATTACAAAGCAGGATGAAAAAGATAATGTCTGGGAAGATTTAATAATTGCAATTCTTTCGGTCAACCAGTACACGCTTGAAAACACTTATTCAAAATTTGAATCACTCAAGGAAGTGGGACTGTTCAATCCCAACAATTTAATTCAATGGGATACTCTTGAAATTGAGAGGCGGCTTCGTCAAGGAGGATGCGATAGAGGAAAATTTATGACCAATTTATTTGCCCAACGGTTAGCTGCTTTGGGAGAACTTCTAGCTAATCGAGGTCTTGATATTTGCGAACATACTCTTTTAAGTAGAGATACCAAAGCGATTACAGAGATTTTAATGCCTTCTAACTTTTCCAGCAAGCTAATTACCTCAAACCAAATCAGCCAACAAATCCGTAATTTCACCCTGATGATTGAGTCGATTATCATCATAAATCATCAGCGTATTCAAAGAAGCATGACGACTCAATTTCTGCACCCGTCGCACATCCCCATTGGTCGCATCCAACGCCGCCGTCACGCTACTATGTCTAATCCGATGAGGACTAATAGTTTTAGTAATTCCCGCTGCTAT
>DATGYA010000261.1:0-3372 GCA_035298405.1 Kamptonema sp.
GCCGGGGCGGGTTTTGTTTTGATATTGTTTGTTTGTCGCATGGGCCAGGGCGGGTTTTATTTTGATATTGTTTGTTTGTCGCATGGGCCGGGGCGGGTTTTGTTTTGATATTGTTTGTTTGTCGCATAGGTTATCTGCTAAACCCGCCCCTACAGCAACTCCCCCTACAGCAACTCCCCCTACAGTTCGTTGTTTTCTGAAGGTTCTTCCTCTTGAGTTTCATTTATTACCTTTATTACCTCTGGTGGTTTTTCGTTTTGTGCGATCGCTTCCGGTTCAGTCTCTGGTTGCGCTTGCGGTTCCGCTTCCGCCTCTGCTGTGGGTTCCTCTTTCTTTTCCAGAGTTGTCAACTCTAAAAACACATCTTCCAGACTAGCGCGAGTGCGACGCATTTCGTACAAACCCAAGCCAGAAGCAACGATCGCAGCGGCAATTTCTCGGCCTGGTTCGCTTTCCGGTTCACAGGTTAGGCGCAACCGACGGCGATTTTCCCTCTCTGCTGTTGAGATCAGTTCCAGCGATCGCACTCCCGCCACACTTTCTAGACTCGGTACTAACGCCTCAAAAGACTCCCCATCCCCCTCAACTTCAACTTCATAACCTTCTTGAAATCCTGTCAAATTGTCGGGGCTGCCTGTAGCCACAACTTGACCGCGATTGACAATAGTTACGCGGCTGCAAGTCATGCTAACTTCTGGCAAAATATGCGTAGACAGAATAATTGTATGCTGACCCGCCAGACCTTTAATTAAATTCCGCACTTCAATGATTTGTCGCGGATCTAAACCAACAGTAGGTTCATCAAGAATAATCACTGGTGGATCGTGGACGATCGCCTGAGCAATGCCAACTCGTTGCTTATATCCTTTAGACAGTTTGCGAATTAATACTTTGCGCTTTTCAGTTAAGCCAGTACGCTGCATTGCCGACTCTACTTGACGAGTGCGATCGCCTGGGGCCACTAACTTAATTCTAGAGACAAAGTACAAAAAACCCTCTACCGTCATTTCTGGATATAGCGGCGGCGTTTCTGGCAAATAACCAATACTTTGTCGCACGGCCATCAACTCTTCGTGAACATCGTGACCTGCGATGCGGACACTGCCTCCAGAAGCGGGTAAATATCCCGACAAAATCCGCATTGTTGTAGTTTTACCAGCACCATTTGGCCCTAAAAATCCCATGATTTCCCCTGGTTCTACTCTAAATGAGACATCCGCGATCGCAGTCGTGGAACCGTAGGTTTTGCTTAAGTGTTCTACTTCAATCATTGTTTAGAACTGACAAGTCTTTTCGATTTGGGCTAACGTGCATCTTAGAAGGTGACTTAGGATTTTACCACTTCCCCACAGAATTTAGTCTATTCGCGATCGCGCTCCTCATTTTGTCAGAAAATCTTAACACAGAATACAAGCATTATCAGCAGTTTGCGGATTGGGAACCCTCAAAAAAATCCCAAACAGTATCCATTGAAACTTTTTAGCTATTGTTGCTGTGATATTTTACTTCGCAAACAATCTCAGCAAAATTCTTTTGAATCAGGGTAGGCGCTACTGCCAAAGTCGTTATTGTTTTAAACGTAATAATCCAGATAGCCAAGATTATTGCATCAGTTGCGGGGGAATGCTAGTGCCACCGAAGTAGCTCAGGGAAGCTATGGAGCAAGAGGCACGGAAAAAACCGCCACAATATCGCTCTCTCCATAATTATTCCTATCCCTTGCCATTCACGCCGGCTTACAATTTTGGGGACACTGAGAGTTTTGCAAGTTCAGATTCACCTTTGTGGTGGGGTTATAGTTTCCGGGAGTATCCAAGTTTTCTGCTACCTCCCTCACCCACTAAACCTAAAATAGGTAAGAGATTGGTGCTGCTTTTAGTAGCGTGCATCGTGTTGTGGTTCGGGTTCTTTAAGTAATCATAAGGGCGAAAAAACAGACCAGATTATGAAACATTTTTGGCTGTTTATGTTGACTTTAATCCTTTTTGCGGCAATGGCACTAGGCTCTGTCTCACTGGGAGTTACTGCCGATAAAGAGGGCGAAATCGAGAGAGTAGCTGACTTGAATACAGAAAACACACCATCAGCAAGTCGCTATTCTGTAAGTGGCTCACGCTTTGGTCTAGTTACTGTCAAAGATGCTACGACGGGAGAGGTAATTCGTACCTTTCAAATGGATACTGGTGTTGTTGTCAGAGAGACTTTTCTTTTGGATGGTGGCAAGACAGTTGCTGCATCGCAGAAAGACCATGCTGTGTTCTGGGATTTGGCGACAGGTAGAGAAATTCACCGTTTTCCTCAGAGGATTTATGGCTTTTCTCACGATGAAACTAAGTTTTTTACTTACGAACTTCCGCATTGGACATTGTGGTTGTATGGGAAGCATGACATAGTTTTGTACTCCTACCCTGACATGAACCTAGTGTGTAAACTGTTACCATTCCAGGGAGTAGGCCCAGAAAAGTTTCTCTTTTCACCTAACGATCGTTTCCTAGCGGTTAATTCTTATACCGGAGTCGCTTTAAGCGATGAAGATTACCTTAACCCACCCATGCAGATACGAGGATTGAGATTGACCAATCTTTTCGATCTTGAAAAGTGTGAGACGATTGAAGAGTTTTCTAAACTGGGGAATCCAGGTTTAGGTGAGTTTTCTCCAGACTCAAGCTTCTATGTTGTTCAGGATGCCCTTGTACTTAACGGTCGCAGAATTTTGGGTTATTGCCAGTTTAACTTAAGAAACTATCAGCTCGAAAATTGTACTAACACTAGCCCACCACCACAGCAAAAACAGGAGCCGTTTGTTCCATTAATAATTCCCTAACTCAAGATTAACAAATCAATATTTGTTAATGTTCGTAGTATTTCTAGTTCTTGGTATTTTAACCTAAACAACCATAAGCTAGAAAAATTATAGTAACAGCAGCCCGCAACCGCATCCAAATAATCAGAGGTTAGTTCAAGGAAGAATTACATAACTAAAGTTACAAAGAAAGTTGTAAAATTAGGAGGATTGGCAACTTTAATAAATCTCTTAATCCCGATCAGTAGTTGGGGCGCACAGCTTAGCTTTGATGTAATAGTCAAAAATGAAAATGTCGGAACTATTAGTTTAGATGCTATTAACAATGGTACTAGACTAGAAAGCAAATTCAATGTTACCAAGAATAACTGGAGCCTCACGCAGCTAGCATCTGACCTGGGAGTAGATCACTTCAATTGGCTTCAAATTGTCGTTAATAATAGTTCGCCGAGTTATCAATTTCCCCGAACATTCATCGATCCTCAACTTGGTGGACAAGGGAACCTATGGGCAGATAACATCCCTTGGTATCTTGATGAAGTGCCACCACCCCCTATTATTGGAAATCT
>DATGYA010000262.1:0-11942 GCA_035298405.1 Kamptonema sp.
CCCCCTCATCCCCCTGGCCGCTAATATTCGCAGGTGGACAAACAGCCACTTCTAACCCCGAACCCTACGCTGACTTTTTCGACTTCATTGCCTTGGGAGACGGCGAAGAATTACTGCCCGAAATCGGCTTAGTCCTAGAATTGGGCAAAGCTAATAACCTCAGCCGCGAAGAATTGCTTCTGGACTTAGCCCAAATTCCCGGCGTTTACGTGCCACAATTCTACGAAATGGCAGCCGATGGCTCAGTACATCCCACCAGATTAGATGTTCCAGAGCGAGTTCTGCGGCGCGTCGCAACACCCATACCCGCTTACTCCATAGGCTTAGTACCCTATGTTCAGACAGTACACGATCGCCTCACCATAGAAATCCGGCGCGGTTGCACTCGCGGCTGCCGATTTTGCCAGCCGGGAATGTTAACCCGCCCTGCTAGAGATGTCGAACCTGAAAAAGTGGCAGACGCGATCGAACAAGGCATGAGAGCTACTGGATACAACGAATTTTCCCTATTATCCCTTAGTTGTTCTGACTATCTAGCACTACCAGCACTTGGTACAGAAATTAAAAATCGCCTCAAAGACGAAAATATTACCCTGTCTTTACCCAGCCAACGGGTAGACAGATTTGATGAAAACATCGCTAACATCCTTGGTGGTACGCGCCAAAGTGGTTTGACTTTTGCTCCCGAAGCTGGCACTCAGCGAATGCGGGACATTATTAATAAAGGTTTGACCAACGAAGAACTATTGCGGGGCGTTAAAACGGCTTTTGAACAAGGCTGGGACAAAATTAAGCTCTATTTTATGATAGGTCTGCCAGGGGAAACAGATATCGATATTTTGGGCATCGCAGAAACAATTCGCTGGTTACATCAGGAATGTAGAGCATCTGGGCGTAAGCGATTGAATTTTACCCTAACAATTTCCAACTTTACACCGAAGCCCCACACTCCTTTTCAGTGGCACTCAGTTTCTACCGCCGAATTTCAACGCAAACAAGCTCTGCTAAAGGCAGAATTTCGGGGCATGAAAGGAGTGCGGATAAATTTTACAGATGTGCGAATTTCAGCTATGGAAGATTTTATCGGTAGGGGCGATCGCCGTCTAGCTTCTGTAGTGCGTCGTGCTTGGGAACTTGGTGCCGGCATGGATGCTTGGTGGGAAAGTTTAGATCGCGCCTTCAATGCCTGGACGCAAGCGATCGCAGAATCCGGTTTAGACTGGAAATATCGCCTAGTAGAAAATGGTGAATGGAACGTGATGGCAGGCGCACAGGAGAATTTTTCTGTTTTTACCTCGCTTGACCAACCCCTACCTTGGGATCATATAGACACAGGTATTGACAAACAGTGGCTCAAAGCAGACTTGCAGCGAGCCTTAGCAGCAGCAACAGTTCCCGATTGTTCCTTTGCCGGTTGTTCCCATTGCGGCGTTTGCGGCACAGATTTCGGTCACAACATAGTCGTTCCCCCCCCTCCCATACCCCCCTTCGCAGGTCATTTCGTCCCTAACCAAGAGCGCAAACAACGCTTGCGAGTGTGGTTTGGCAAACTTGGTAATATGGCCTTGCTCAGTCATCTAGATTTGCTAAGATTATTTGATCGTGCTTTGCGCCGAGCCGAATTGCCGATTTCCTTTACTGGCGGATTCCATCCCAGCCCCCGCATCGCTCCAGCTACGGCCCTGCCTTTGGGTGCTACGAGTACGAGCGAAATCGTGGACTTTGAACTCACCGTAGCCATGGATGCGGCGGCTTTTCGGGAAAAATTAGCCCCTAACTTGCCGGAGAATATTCCGATTTACAAAATTGAGGAGGTTGATGTTAAGGCTCCGTCTGCTACCCAATTGTTGACCGGAGTGGAGTATCTTGTTACTTTAGGTTTAATGCGATCGCCAGAGCCGCCAGCCAGCGAGGATAATTTTGTACTCAAGAACCCCGCATGGGCAGACTGGGTAGAGAAAATTAAAGCCCTTGAGGAGTTTTGGCACGAACAAACCTCAAAATCGGGGAAAGTACAAAGAGTCAATTTGCGCGATCGCCTGCAAGAATTGGAACTTGTACCATCAGACAACAACATTACAGCAGGCGAACTTAACCCTGAAAGTACCATCCTCCGCTGCCTCGGCACTTATCGTAACGACGGTACCATGATGCGCCCAGATCATATTATCTATATGCTCGAACAAGTTAGCCAACAGGAAATTCAACTCCTGCACATTCACCGTAGCCAGCTCATCCTTAGCGAACTTTGACAACAAATTTGTTTTCCAAATAGTGCTATACTCGTTGCAGAGGTAGCGATATCTCTATAAGATCGTTAGTAAATCTAACCAGATCAAAAACAATCCAAATATTTCTAACTCAAGAGTGCTCACCGCTCAGTGATGAGTAAAAACCCACTTAGGAATTAGAAATTGGAACTCAGGACGCAGACAAGCACTTAAGACTCAAGACTTAGAACTTTAGTCAGTGAAGCAATAATTCCCTTGTCAGAAAATGCACAAGTGTTAAAATCCTTGGTTAAGGAAGCTGATGTAGCGATCGCGCTCAAGTCGCAAACCGCTAAGTCAACCAGCAACGCGGGCTGGGTGCAACTCGCTTCTGGTCAAGACTTCTAGTTTTTGTACATTTACAGGCTAAATCCACCGCCAAACTTCCAGCATCGGGGTTTGGAAAATTAGCCACAATGTCTAGGTTTAACGATGGCAATTCTGGTAAATTTTGGACATTGGTTTATGACGTGCAAGTGAGTTAAGATGATTTTGGGTTTAATCAGTACCAGTTGCTATAACCTAGCTATCAATGATTGATAGAAAGCATTGAGCATCAAACTGATTAATTGAGAACTGAATATTTAACAAGTATTCCAGCTTATTTTTAGGCTGCCTCTAACTGGGGATTCCTAGCAAACCCTTAATCGGGAAGCTTAATGCACTCTTAAATTACTCCCAAAGAAACTTATACCGTTGAGTTTGACTGTGCAATGTTTGCACAGATTTTTAAAAGCGGCAAGAGCCACAATATCGATTAGTTCAAGCGTTTTGCTGACAATTGAGCGTAGGCTAAGTAACAATCAATCGGCGCTAGTCTGAGATTGTTAGACAATTGAGAATTACGCATTAAAAGCGGAAACGTTGAGATTTTAGATAACAGTTAACAGTTAACAGTTAACAGTTAACTATTAACAAGCAGCTACCAATCACAGCCAAACTCAGAGGCACAAGCAGCATTAAGTGTCTCAAGCTTGCTGCAAAAATTTGAGGAAATTGAATGCCAAAGCAGATAGTTATAGCGGAGCAGCATCGCCTTGCTGCTGTATTTTCCGAAGATCAAATCCAAGAACTCGTAGTCGCCACTGGTAGTCACCAAGTCAGCGACATTTATCTAGGAATAGTGGAAAATGTACTACCTGGGATAGATGCAGCCTTTGTCAATATTGGCGACCCAGATCGTAACGGCTTTATGCACGTCACCGACTTAGGGCCACTGCGGCTGAAACGCTCCGCAGGCGCGATCACGGAACTACTAGCTCCGCAGCAGAAAGTCCTAGTCCAAGTCATGAAAGAGCCCACGGGCACCAAAGGCCCCCGTCTAACTGGCAACATTACCCTCCCTGGTCGCTACTTAGTCCTGATGCCCTATGGTCGAGGCGTTAACCTCTCCCGCCGGATCAAAGCTGAAAACGAGCGCAACCGCCTTAGAGCCTTGGCAATCCTAGTGAAACCTGCTGGTATGGGTCTGCTGGTTCGCACTGAAGCCGAAGGAATGACAGAAGAAGCAATCATCGAAGATTTAGAAGTGTTGCAAAAACAATGGGAAGCCGTCCAGCAAGAAGGCAGTTCCACACGAGCTCCAGCACTACTGAACCGTGACGACGACTTCATCCAGCGCGTCCTCCGAGATATGTTCAGCAACGACGTAAACAGAATTGTCGTAGACTCGCAAAATGGCATTAAGCGCGTGAAGCAGCACTTAATGGCATGGAATGGGAACAAGCTGCCGCCAGGAGTTTTGATCGATCACCACCGCGAGCGCGTTCCGATGCTGGAATTTTTCCGCATCAACCCTGCGATTAGAGAAGCCCTCAGACCTAGAGTAGACTTGCCCTCCGGCGGTTATATCATCATCGAGCCAACAGAAGCGCTAACAGTAATTGATGTTAACTCCGGTTCTTTCACCCGCTCAGCTACCGCTAGGGAAACTGTACTTTGGACTAACTGCGAAGCAGCGACAGAAATTGCCAGACAATTGCGCCTACGAAATATTGCTGGGGTGATCATAGTTGACTTCATTGACATGGAATCGCGGCGCGACCAGTTACAGGTACTAGAACACTTCAACAAATCCCTTAGAGCTGACAAAGCGCGACCGCAAATTGCCCAACTATCGGAACTCGGTTTAGTAGAACTTACCCGCAAGCGCCAAGGTCAAAATATTTACGAATTGTTCGGTCACGCTTGCCCCACTTGCGGCGGATTGGGCCATCTCGTGCAACTTCCTGGGGAAGAGGAACTAGCCCCAGCAGCTCGCGAGACTCAAACAGCTAGGGAAACAGTTACATCTAACCGTTCCTTCCCTCGCCCTGCCTTTGCTGAGATATTGCCTGCTGTGCCAGAAATGCCAGAGCGCCGCAGTTTAAGTGCTACTCCTCGTCCTAGCTATGGGGAATCTCCAACCCTGCGGGGGGAAGAGCGTGGGCCTGAGCCTAGAGTTGTGGCGCGAGAACTTCAGAATGAAGAGTTAGATTTTGACGGTAACAATAGTTCATCTTTGGATCTGATTAACCATCCCAGTTATCAGGATTTGGCAAACGGGGCACGCCGCCGCCGTTCGCGCCATCGACTTGGAGAGAATAATCTCTCGGTCAGGGAAGAGGAACCACGAGTAAGTAAGTTGCGGGTACCAAGTGTGCCAACAATTGCTGATTCTAGAGGAGAGTATTTGGGAATGCCAGGAATGCAGACTCGTTCCGAGGCGTTCCCAATCGCAACTTCCAGTTCTCAGCGGCGCGACCAAGACCTTGGGGAACGAGTTCGACCTGCAAGGCCAGAGCTAATGAAACCGATGGTCGAGCCCCCGGAAGTGATCGCGGTAGAAATGACGGCAGAGGAACAAGATGTCTATGCTTTGATGGGGGTTTCTCCGTTACTGCTTTTAGAGCGAACTGTCAAAAATCCTAAGAACGCGATTATTTCGGTGACGCTACCCGGAGAGGGGGGGAGTGCGCCCCCTCCTGAGTCGCGACCAAGGGTGGAGGTAGCGCCGGAGGAGGTTGTTGTGGAGGCAGAGCCGGAGCCAGAGTATGCAGAGCCGTCTTTAGTTTCGTCTAATTATGAGGAGGATGACCGTGATGACTATTCTGAATACACGGACGATGATTCGAGTGTTGCTGAAACTTCTGTAGCAAGTGAGCAAGAGGATCAAGAACCTCTTTTACGCCGTCGCCGTCGTCGCTCTTCTGCGTTGACCCAAGAATGAAGACTGTTAACTGTTAACTATTAACTGTTAACTGTTAACTGTTTTCTAAATTCCATGTCTTGAAAACTCAAAACTCAAAACTCAAAACTCAAAACTCTCCCTCTACGATCGCAGGAGTGGATGAGGTGGGGCGGGGTGCATGGTTTGGACCTGTAGTTGCTGCTGCTTGCATCTTGCCTGATGTTGCGCTTTCGGAACTGGCGACTTTGGGGGTGCGTGATAGCAAGCAGTTAAGTCCTGCTGCTCGATCTCGATTGGCTATTAAAATTCAGGCTGTCGCTGTGGATTGTCAAATTGGAGTAGCATCTGTGCGGGAGATTGACAAGTTCAATATCCTACAAGCTTCTCTGTTAGCAATGAAGCGGGCAATTTTGAAACTTAAGACAACTCCTGAGCTTTGTCTAATTGACGGAAATCAGCGGATACCAAATTTGGTGATGTCTACGACTGGCTATGCCTACGCCCAACAAACGATAATTAAGGGAGATCAAAAATCCCTCGTCATTGCTGCTGCTAGTATCGTAGCGAAGGTTTGGCGTGACGAGTTGATCGTCCGCATGGCTGTAAAATATCCAGATTATGACTTGACAAATAACAAAGGTTATGGTACTGCAAAGCATAGGTTAGGTTTAGAACGTTTTGGGCCTACGCCTTTCCACCGTACCTCCTTTAGTCCTTGTCGAAAGTTAATTGTTGACTGTTAACTGTGAGGACAGGAACGGGGAACAGGAGAGCAGGGGAGCGGGGGAGCGGGGGAGATGGGGAGCGGGGAGATTTCCTTCTTCTTTCTTCCTTCCTTCTTCCTTCTTCCTTCTTCCTTCTTCCTTCTTCCTTCTTCCTTCTTCCTTCTACTTAGCTAATCTGGAGATTGAATAGGAATCTCTATTGTGAACTCACTTCCCACTCCTAGTGTGGACTTACAACTCAATTTGCCTTTGTGTTCTTCTACCACAATTTTGTAACTAATTGAGAGTCCCAAACCAGTACCTTTACCCACAGGTTTCGTTGTAAAAAATGGATCGAATAACTGCTTGCAGATTTCCTCAGTCATGCCAGGGCCATTGTCAATAATCCGAATTATAACATTTGAAGAATCTACTTCAGTCTTAATTTTGATAGAGCTGGGATCGGCTTTAATTTCAGTAGGCGATCGCACCTGATTAAACTCATCGATCGCATCAATCGCATTCCCGATTAAGTTCATAAATACTTGATTAAGCTTGCCAGCATAACACTCAACCGCTGGCAAATTTCCAAACTCCTTAATTATGGCGATCTCTGAATTACCACCCCGCGATCTGAGCCGACTTTGCAAAATTAGCAGCGTTCCCTCAATGCCCTCGTGAATATTAACTAAACTCGTTTTAGTATCATCCTTGCGGGAGAAATTCCTTAGCGATCGCACAATTTCCCGAATCCGATCCGCCCCCACCTGCATCGAAGACAGCGCTTTCGGCAAATCTTCTAACAAAAACTCTAAGTCGATCTCCTCAATGGCATTTTTAACATCCTGCACCGGATTGGGATAGTATTTCTGATACAGATCAACTAATGAGAGTAAATCCTCAGCGTAGTGTCCTACATGAACCAGATTACCGCACACAGAGTTTACTGGATTATTAATTTCATGGGCAACACCCGCCACCATTTGACCGAGAGTTGACATTTTCTCAGTGTGAATCAATTGAGCTTGAGTCTGTTGCAGCTCAAGCAAAGTTTTCTCCAACTGTGTCTTTTGCTCTCTTAATTCACCCTGCGATCGCACGGCAATATCTTCAGCAACTTTGCGCTCAGTAACATCAACAATTAGCCCCTCCAAAGCCAGCACTTCCCCAGAATTCGAGAATACCCCAATCCCCTGTTCCCAAATCCATTTCAGCCCCCCATCCTTAGCAATAATCCTGTAAGTCAACTGATAGGGTCGGTTTTCTTGCAAAGCAATCTGCACAGCAGTCCACAATCGTTCCTGATCCTCCGGATGAGTAATTTCAGAAAGAGAAACCTTTCGCTCCTCAATAAACTCCTGGGGGTGATAGCCAGTCAACTGATAACAACCCTCACTCACAAATTCCAGACTGCGATCGACATCATTACGAAAACGGTAAGCCATCCCAGGCAAATTACCCATCAGGGTTGCCAGAGCTCGCTGGCTTTCCCGTAGTGCTTCCTCAGCGGCTTTGCGATCGGTAATATCCGTCATCACCGCCAACTGACATAACTCGCCCCCCAAATTAATAATCTCTGCTGACAGCAGAACCACTACTACATTGCCCGACTTCATCCGCAACTCACATTCCCAGTTGCGAACTACTTCTTTTTCCCGTAAAACTTGCCTAAAGCGAGCCCGATCTTCTGGCTTAACCCAAATATTTAAGTTGGCTACCGTATTGCCAATTACTTCTTCCAAACCGTAATCCATCAAACTTAGAAAACTGTCATTAACCTCAATAAACCGACCATCAGCAAAGGCAGTAATAGTCATGGCATCGGGACTAGAGCGAAAAGCTTTGGAGAACTTTTCTTCGGATAAACGTAACTGATCTTCAGCTCGTTGGCGCTCTGCAATCTCGTTTTGTAATTGTGCGATCGCTGCCTCCAACTGAGAAGTACGCTCTTGCACCCGCCTCTCCAAATCCTCATTTGCCTGTTTGAGAGCTTCCTCTGCCAGCACCCGGTACGTAATATCCCGCACCACCGCTTGCAGCCCCAATTTGCCACCGACATCCATTGAAGTCAGCAGCACCTCAGCCGGGAACTCCGAACCATCAAGGCGGCGGTGTCGCCAGTCAAAACGACAACTTCCGGTAGAGAGAGCCGTTTCTATACGCTGCCTTACTTGAGCATTTGAGTTTCCACCATCTGGTTGTGTCTCTGGGCTAAATTCCGAAACTTGCTTGCCGATAAACTCATTTTTGCTGCTACACCCAAATAATTCTAAAGTAGCGGGATTACAGTCCAAAAAGCCATTTTCATCAAGCAGCATCACTGCATCTGTAGTTGATTCGTACAACGTGCGGAATTTTTTTTCCGACTGCTGCAAAGAAGCAATTAACCGCGTTTTTTCCTCCGCTGCCTGCTTTTGCTCAGTGATATCCTGGGTGACTTGGCAGAAACCCCGTAACTCTCCGCTTTCATCCCGCAAAGCCGTGACGATAATATTAGCCCAAAACTGCGAACCGTCAGCACGAACTCGCCAGCCTTCATCTTCAAATCTGCCTTGTGCTGTAGCTACCTCTAATTTTTCCGCTGGCTTGCCGAGTTCTATTTCCTCGCTAATATAAAAGCAGCGAAAGTGCTTGCCAATAATCTCGGCGGCTCGATAGCCCAGAATGCCTTCAGCACCAGAGTTCCAGCTAGCTACAGAGCCATCAATGTCCAACATGAATATGGCATAGTCCTTAACACCTTCAATTACCAAGCGTAGGCGTTCTTTTTCTTCGCTGAGCGCGGCTTCTGCATACTTGCGCTGAGTGATATCTTCGACAAAACCTTCGTAGTAGAGAAGTTCCCCGTCAGGATTACGCACTGCTCGTGCGTGTTCAGAAATCCAAATAATGCGCCCGTCTCGGCGGTAAATCTGCGATTCAAAATCCGACACCGCATCATGTTCTTGCAAGGCAGCGACGAACTCATCACGTCGCCGGGGGTCTACATAAAGCTGATGCTCAATGTCAGTCAGCCTTGCCATCATTTCTTCGCGAGATTTGTAACCGTAGAGGCGAGCTAGGGCGGGGTTCGCACTGATGTAACGTCCGTCAGGGGTTGTCTGGAAAATGCCTGAAACAGCATTTTCAAACATACTGCGATATTTTGCTTCCATTTGGTGCAGTGCCTCCTCGACTCCCAAATAATCGAGCGCATAGTTTGACCGTTGTTGGTTGCCCACTTCCGTACCTGTTCGTTTTAACTAAAGAACACAAAGAATTTTTGTCAGTGCCTAAGTAATTGTTAGGTATTAGCAATACGATTTAACGTAGCTGATTTACCTTGTATTGGTTTTCAACCCAGTGAGGTGCTCTCTGCCTCAGCAGGCAATTAGCAATTAGCCATTAGTTATTAGCTATTAGCCATATCTGCACTATATGCAGATATCTGGGTAAATCCCGATTCTGGTAAGTATTTTTGAACATTGGTAATTGAACACCCTGAAATAGCGTTGTTGCAAGCCTGTTACTACAGTTTTGGCAGAGTTTTCTACCTTGTGGGTGGGCAATCCCCCAACCCCCTTCAAAAAGGCTTTTGATTTCCCCTCTATTTTTAAGGGGGTCAGGGGATCTGGAGCGTAAGTCCTGATTTAATTAATTGTTAGCTAACGGCTTTGCAATAGGTGCGATCTACAAAACTCTCACAAATATGGAACCACAGTTGTATCGAAAAATTCAATATTGAGTCCGAGTTAGTTTTTAATGAGATTTTGAGTGTTAGTGCTGCGCTCTATGATTAAATTGGGACTTGAATGCACAGAACGGTAGACTAGGGACTAGCGAGTTGGAGAGCGATCGCCTCTCAAACATTACATCCCACCACTCAACACCTCTAAGTATCGATTGATGACTGATTCCCTTTCACTCCCGGCTCAAAATTCGGCTGCTGGTGCAATAGGCATTGGCTCTGCTCCTGCTGCCGCGATCGCGCCCGATAATGCTTTGTGGCCCCAATTACTCCAACAATTATTAGATCGGCAGTCACTTGGGCGCGATCGCGCCGCCGATTTAATGCAAGGATGGTTGGCAGATGCTATTCCCCCAGCTCTCTCAGGTGCTATTTTAGCTGCTCTCCAGGCTAAAGGCATCTCCGCCCAAGAGCTAGCAGGCATGGCTTTTGTCTTACAGTCTCAGTCTTTAGCGGGTTTTGAGTCAGGACAGGCACAGGGGCACCACCCCTACAAAACTCAAAACTTTCTCATTGACACCTGTGGCACTGGCGGAGATGGAGCTTCAACTTTTAATATCTCTACTGCTGTTGCCTTTGTAGCTGCTGCTGGGGGAGTGCCAGTTGCTAAGCATGGAAATCGTTCTGCCTCTAGTAAGGTGGGTTCTGCTGACGTTTTGGAAGCTTTGGGGGCAAACTTGAATGCTCCACCAGAAAGGGTAAAGGCGGCTGTTGATGAAGTAGGCATTACATTTTTATTTGCTCCTGGCTGGCATCCAGCACTAAAAGTTGTCGCCCCCCTCAGACGAACTCTGAAGGTGCGGACTGTTTTTAACCTTTTGGGCCCCTTGGTTAATCCTTTACGGCCTACAGGTCAAGTAATGGGCGTATTTGATTTCAATTTGGTGGCTACTGTTGCCCAAGCTTTGAAGGAACTGGATACTAAAGTCGCGATCGTGCTTCACGGTCGAGAAAAATTAGATGAGGCAGGGTTGGGAGATATCACTGACTTGGCTATTTTGTCAGAAGGCGAGGTTTGCTTAACTGAGTTAAATCCCCAAACAGTTGGGTTGACCCCTGCACCCATTGGAGCCTTACGAGGCGGTAATCTGGAAGAAAATGCCCAAATTCTACGCGATGTCCTCCAAGGTAAGGGAACATCTGCACAGCGGTCAGCCGTTGCTTTGAATGCCTCCTTAGCGTTTCAGGTAGGGGGTGCTGTACCTCTGGGCGCTCACGAACAGGGTGTAAATCTTGCCAGCGATATTTTGCTTAGCGGGGAAGCTTGGTTGAAGTTGGAAGAGTTGATTAGGTTTTTGCGCTAATCCGCGTCTTCTGCTTTTTTCCTTAATTTTTATGACCGCGATCGGAATTCGATTACATCTTGTTTAATGGTGATGTCTTTACTACCAAAGAAGTCATGTCCTAAGAGTCCGATCTCTAGCTGAGGCGCGATCGCTACCTGAATATTTTTGATTTCCAAACCGCCAACTTGTAAGGATGCAATGCGGCCGATTTGAAAAGTAGCCTCTCCATTAGGAGTTTTGGCTTTTAGTACCCCTTCTGGAACGACTCCCAAGG
This sequence comes from Kamptonema sp., assembly GCA_035298405.1. GTDB lineage: Bacteria > Cyanobacteriota > Cyanobacteriia > Cyanobacteriales > Microcoleaceae > Kamptonema. The sequence goes on from DATGYA010000262.1 coordinate 11,431, forward strand.
CTTTTGCCATTGCTGGGGTGATTACTGTACTACTAGCTCCTGAATCTACCATCATCTCAAATTTCTGTTTGCCGTTAAACATCACATCGATGACTGGGATATTAGCTTCTCGGCGTTTAATTTTGGCTTGAAATACTCCTGACTTAACGGCAGTCGGAGTTAACTGTTGGGGGGTAAGGCCACAAACTGATTCATTCAAGCTGACAATTTTTCCTGATGCGTTCCGCATGAAACATCCCTCATATTCCTGTGCTACCGTTAAATAAGGGAGCGCGGCTGTGTAAACCAGCAGGGAACCCGCAGTAGAAAGGGTTGTAGCTGCAAGCAGCAAGCGGCCTCGGAATTTATGACGGTTTAATTGTTGGGCTTTGAGGTTTGAGGTTGAGGCAGGGTCAAATTGGTAAGGCATAGTTTGGTCAAGCGTTATAACACAATAATAGCTTTGATAACTGCCTAGAGGTATAAATTAAAAATTAAAAATTAAAAATTAAAAATTAAAATGCGATTTTAAG